>JAKVBZ010000135.1 GCA_022448645.1 Pirellulaceae bacterium | reverse complement strand
AGATTTGGCAATATTGCCGAATCCGATAAACGCCATCCAATGGTGACAGGGAGGCGAACAACCTGACGTATCCGGTGCGCAATCATAAAACGTGTTCCCACCGCCCGCGCACCCTCCATAGTCGTTACCACCCTTGTCCCACATGAGAAACATCTGATTGTTATCGATGTCGGATTGCCGTACCCTACTACGGCGAGTGGGACAATACAAAATGGGGATGTCATTGCGAGCCACCAATTCATTGGCCGCGACGCTCAGCGAAAAATCCCACCCTTCTTGAAGTGTGCCCTGTTCTATGTAGGGCAGGATGGCGACAATCCAACTCGACCCACCGTCACCAATCTCAGCCTCCTTAAAGAGGTTGTACCAACCAGGGAATCCCCCTCCGAAGTACTGGGACTGGCGTGTCGTGATAGCAGCCGGAGGAAAGCGACCCGTTGCACTTTCATAGTTCAACAACCCAATTCCCAATTGCTTAATATGATTGAGGCATTGGGCTCGCCTAGCCGCCTCTCTGGCAGACTGTACGGCAGGTAACAACATTGCGATCAGGATCGCAATGATCGCGATCACGACCAGCAATTCGACCAGAGTGAAAGCCGACAACTTGCGAGATTGCTCTACAGATGCCGTCACTGAACGCTCGCCAACACGGGCCACGAAACCGGGGCGATTGCCGCTGCTACGTCTTCGGCAGATTACATCGCTTTCACGACCCACACCAACAACAGTGACTCTTCTCGCGAGTAATTTCGACATTCCGATATTGCCTTGAGTTCAAGCATTCATGACAATCTAAAGTCAAATCAACCTACAGATTATATCACAGTTGTCGACTTCACTCTACCGTTACGAATCCAGGGTTCGACGTCAGTTTACATGACATTAGATCCTTATGATTCTCGACACCGGATGGTAGACGATTGACATGAATTACCAGTGGTCTGCCAGGTCTAAATCTTGAGGTTGTACGCTAACCGTCCAAGGCCGTCGTATTACCGCTATCCACCGAACACGAAGACCTCACAAACCACTCTTCGTTGTCAAACAAAACACAACTCGCTTTGGTAGAATTCAGCCATGTCTCCGAACTGTCGTTTCTTTATTTTCTTTGGTCTGTTATCCATGGTTACGATCGGCTGCACGCAGCATGACCGACCTGAACTGGCTAGTGTCTCCGGGACGGTGACGCTTGACGGACAGCCTTTGGAGCGAGCGGCTGTGTTGTTCCGGCCATCCGAAGGACGCGCTTCGCGAGGATTCACGGACGCCGAAGGACGATTCGAGCTGATCTACCTGCGCGACATCCAAGGCGCCACCCTCGGTAACCACCAGGTATCTATCACGACGCGGACAGAGATGAATCCCGAAGAACGTGTTCCCGAGAAATACAACGTCCGTACCACGCTAACGCGTGAAGTCGCAGAGAAGCACAATGAGTTCGAGTTCTCGCTGGAATCGAATTAGCTGCTTTACGCAAGTATTCCGAGCCTCGCCGATCCACAACATCGTGCTTATTGGCAAGCATCGGTGTGTTCACCTACACCCCAGCTCGCCAATTGCCCATGGCTTCGCCGACCCATAAGCATCGCTTGTACAACCGCAGCCGTTGCACCTCGGACTTGCTTGGAATCACCAGCTTTCCGGTTCCCGTCACATCTCCAATCTCGTCCGCCGGTTCGCAACGATCGTCGTAGTTGTCAAAGTACTTCGTTCGCATAAAGCGGCCCGTGCCCCGCAGTCGGACCTCATCGCCGTTTCCATCACACAGTATGCCGTCAACCACCACCGAAACACACTTCGGACCTCCGTCGACAATAAAAACAACGTGCTGTGATTGATCCACACCCATCGTGCCTGGGTCACTGGTCCAACAAAAACCGTGTTGGCCGTCATGAAAGCTAATTTCCAAAGTCTCGTGTTCGCCCACCCGCAAAGTGATTCCAGTTTCATCGCCACCGGTTGTGTCGATCAAGACTCGCCCCGGCTGTAGGTCCGTCAAACGAACCCACAGATCAACACTCCATCCGCCTTGCTGGTCCAACCGCGGCAATTTCTCTACCGTCCACGAATCGTCCGCAGCAATCGCTTGCTCATCCAGATCCAGTAAGATATCTCGCCGCGTGACGGATCTGGAGAGATCCTGTTTCCACAAACTTTCCACCAGGTGTTTGTCCAGTTGATTGATCCGAGCCACGGTTTTTTGGGTAGAGGTCACCAAGTAGTTTCCGTCCTGTTCGATCAGATCGGGATAACTGCTACCGCGCCAATCATGCTCGTCGTATTGAATCAACTCCGGTTGTGACCAGTGAATCTTGCCATCCTTTTCCACACCTCCGCTCAGCCACACTAGGTTCCGGGCCACTGGTGCAGAAACGTTCTTGTACGACCGGTAACCATTGTTGTGGAACCAGAACAAATAGTTGCCATTCTGACACCGCCAGACCATAGGGCAGGCGCGAGGGTTACGCATGATTCGATCAGAAAAACTGTAGCGAGGTGCCTCGGGCAAAGTCCAACTCAAACCACCGTCGTAGCTGTACGAGCATGCCGGATACCCCATGATGGTACGATACATGCAAAATAAATGCCCTCGGTCTCGCAACGGTACAACGTTGTGTTCTTCCTGTACGGAACCAAATTGGTCGTTACGAATTCCGTGGTCGCCTTGAGGACACATTTGCCAACGAATCTTGTCGGGGTCCGATTCGGTAAGCAGGTTATCGCTCCGCAGCAGCCACCCTTCGCCTTCTTGCTGAAAATGCTTTCCCAATTTCGAGAAAGGCAAATACACTTTCCCGTCAGCCATGAACGGACGACAAATTCCCCAGAACAGCTGTACCCTTTCATCGGTGTCGCACGTTCGATTCTGATCGCATAAGGTTTCCGCCAAAGGCAAGCGATAGCGTTCTGGAGACCAGGATTGCCCGCCATCGTCGGAGTAACGGAACGCATACCAGCCGTGAGAATCATTTCGTTCAAATACAATACCTTCAGGACGAGTATGGCGCCAGAAAAACCATTCACCTTGTTCGTTGTGTCCGGCGTGAATCTCGTCGCCATTGAAGGTGTAGAACGCGTAGATCCGGCCGCTGGGGGTGATGAACGGCACTGCCCAACCGGCGTGAGGACCATCGGGCGCCTCGATCGGTACTAGATCGGACCAGCTACGACCACAATCATGGCTGGTTGTAGATGCGACAAATTGCCGCGGGGCGCCCTCCTGCGCGGCCCCCGTCGTCATGACGCAAACCCAGGCTCCCTGAGGAGTCACCACGACGTACGGTTGATCTACATAATACAGCGAAGGAATTTCCAGACCACTGGAAAAACTGCGCCAATCGGTTGGAGTTACTGAGGAATGAGTGGGTGATGACATCGTCGGTATGATTTCTCCAGGGACATTCAATAAGCCAAATGCAGCAACCCCATTGTCTTTCGTTGGAAAGTCTTGCGTCAGCCAAATGATATCACACAAGCTTCCGTTGTGAGGACATCGTTTATCGCCCAGCCCGTAGGATTTCAGGTTGGCGGTTTCATGGCGATACACGTATTCCATCAATCATTCGCTTCGTTCCGTATCGTATCGGTTGAACTCCGAACACACCAGCAGGTGATATCTTCTCCCGTCGATTTGAGCTATGCTGGGAAACTTGTTTATGAAGTCATGACAATTCTATTCTTGAAAAGATACTCCATGGCAACCTGGCAAACTGTCCTCCGACTGAATCCGCAAGGTGAACACGTGGCGGGCAATCCAACTGCTCTGACGGACGCGATTCGGTGCGGGGCAGATCTCCGGATCGGAACTGCTTTTATCCACAACGAACACATTGATCCCACTTCGGACTGTACCGAATTGATTCGCGAAGTGATGGATTTCCGCATTACTTACTTATTGGACGATCGTTGGGTGGCCGGCATTGAAAACCTGCGAGTCCCGGTTCAGCTGCCCGACGGGTTCGGTCCGCGCGAATCCATGTCTTTCTTCCTCTACAATCAGGATAAACATCAAGGCATCGCACGCCCTTTCCTCGATGAGCGACCTGCCATTGGTCAACCAGGCATTTCACCGGTTGAGGATCACGCTTCGACGCCGAAGTACCATGAGTTCGAGAACTTCGACGCCGAGACGAACGCACCGAGCAGTAACTTTACCTATGAATTCGAGTACTTCCGCTACATGGTGCGTTCCAATTGGACAGAAGTCCTGGCTCACGATGCCGAAGGAAACGTGACGAGCGGCGACATTTCTGACTTGGCAAACGCATTTGAGAACGGTGCCGAAGTTAAAATTGCCGTGCGTAACCTTTGTGAGGACCTGACGTCTTCATCGGACGAAACCATGAACCACGAGGTCTTCATTCACTTGGGCGCTTGTTACTATTACAGCGAGCAGCGGTTGTTCGTCGGTTCGGCCAACCCCGTCGTCCGCACCCGTCCCTCCATCCCTCTGGGATATACGAGTCAAGGTTGGGATTTCGGCTGGCTAGTCCCCCGCACCGATGGCCACGTAGCTCGTTGGTTGTGTGATCCTTATACGTTCAAGTTCCGCCGCGACGCAAACCGCTATGCCATCCGCTGGTTCATCAACGAATAATACTCATTTTTTTTACAGTTACCTTCACATTGCAGGTCGTGTTAAAAGGTGAAACAAATGCGTTCAACAATCCGCTTAAGACATTTGATACCCACATGTGCCACCTGGCTAATCTATTTCTCGACGGCCACGGGCGATATCCTGCTGCCTGACGGTGAACCCAATCCAGGCTACAATCGCAATGCGATGCAGGTTTGGTTGCGCGCTGATTCTGGCGTGATTGCCAAACAGGGCGCTGTCTCACAATGGCAAGATCGCTCAACACACGGCCATCACGCTTCCCAACAAACCACCTCTCATCAGCCCACCCATGCGAGGCGGGCCCTGCAGGGAAGAGATGTCATCCAATTTGGTGGTGGTGGCGATCATCTTGAATTCGCCACGGGGTTCGAGGACACGTTCACTGGCGACTTCACGATCCTCGCGCTCATCGCACCGAATGACGGTGACCCGGAACGAGACGACGTTTGGTTTGGCTTGGTTGGTGACGCTGCAGAAAATCGAGTGGTTCTTACGACAGACGGAAAGGAAAATCAATTTTCCGCGCTGTACAAGGCAGGAGGAAAATCGAAGAACACACTTGTTCGACCGAATCCATTCGCCAACGGTCCACCGCTGGGCCTGACTGTGGTTACCTGGGTCGTACGTGCGGGAGGCACGCACCAAGTGTTTATCAACGGAAATGCACAGCCGGCCGCCGAATCAAATGGTGATGTGGATCATCGCGACTTTTCCAGCGGCAACATCATGGCCTGCCTGGGAGCCGCTCGGGACGGCGACAGCGGGCTATTTCCGAGTACCGACTGCAGCTTTGCCGGTCGCATCGCCGAATTCATGATCTACCAAGGCGCATTGGCACGCCAAGATCGACAGGCTGTCGAAGGTTATTTCTTGGTAACCAAAAATAAAAGTTCTACCGATCAACCGATCAGCATTTCCACGACCGTGCAACTATTCGTCGACGATTATTTAATAGCCAGCGCCGAAGGCTTTCACCGCACGGTTCATTCATGGAAAAAACACCCCCAAAACCCTGTGCTGCGCCCGGACAAGCCGTGGGAATTTGGCGGCAACTACATCAATACTCACGGCAGTGTGATTTACGATGAACAGGATCGCCTCTTTAAGGCGTGGTATTGGACATTGAACGACGAAGATTCGGTGCTCCCTACCTCCCAGATCAAATCGATGTGCTATGCCACATCCAGCGACGGCATTCATTGGGAAAAGCCAAACGTAGGACTCTTTGAGTTTCAAGGATCCAAGGACAACAACATGGTCATGGCCAGTTCGCGCGACGTGATCAACAGTCTGCCCACATTGTTCACCTATGGAGCCATCAAAACTCCGTCGGACCCCGATCCCAGTCGGTTATACAAAGCCTGCTTTTACGAACGGCCTCCAGGGGCATCTTATATCGGACCTAATGACGGAGTGTGGACAGCAGTCAGTCCGGACGGCATCCACTGGACTAAGAGAAACGTGCTGGCAATCCCACAATTGGGTGACACCGTCGGTTTTTGCTACGACTCGATCCACCAGCGATATCTCTGCTTCGGTAAGCGATATACGGACCGAGGTCGCGCCCGATTTCAGAGCGAAAGCACAGATTTCGTGAACTGGACCACTTCCCGTCTGATTCTCGAAACAGATGATGAGGACGATCAGCCATGTGATTTGTACAACAATACCGGCTTCGTCTGGGGCGATATGCTACTAGGTTGGTTGCAAGTGTTCTACCATCAAGAGGATCCGTTCAAACACCGTCTTGTCCTGGAATTGATCTACAGCCGCGACGGTTTAAATTGGCAGCGGATGCCCGGTCGCCCTACTGTTTTGGACGTAGGGCCTGATGGAAGTTGGGATCGAACGAATCAATCTCCAGCCATCGGAACACCCATTTTGGTCGATGATGAGATGTACCTGTACTACGCTGGTGACACGAGATACCACGGACCCTACAAAGGAGTGAATCTTGGAGAATCTCGGGGACAAATTGGTCTAGGGCTGTTACGCCGTGACGGTTTTGTGTCGATGGACGCGACGCCGAGCGGAGGCGTCCTGACCACCAAGCCACTAGTGGTGGGCACCAAGTTCGCGTCGGACGAGCCGGTTCATTTGTACCTGAATGTAAAAGCTGACTTCGGCCATTGCCGAGTGGAACTTCTCGATGAGGCAGGCGATCCGATCGACGGGTTCGGTAAAGACATTGCCGACGACCTTATGTCGGATAACGTTCAAGCAGTCGCAACATGGAAGGGCAATAGTGATATCAGCTCCCTAGTAGACAGGCCGCTACGACTGCGTTTCCATCTAAAAAATGCACGCTTGTACAGTTTTCGCCTAGGGCAATCAGGCCTGGACCCTGGAAACGACAACGATCACTAGCCCTGCTTCGAGACTGTTGTCGAGATTACGCCTACGGCTCACCATTGACAAATTCAAAATTGAAACACAATGACTGTTACGGCAGCTGAACATGTCATTTCAGTGGCAGTCAGCCACAGATCTCAAGGGCGGTGCGGTGTTATTGTTTCATGGGAAATGATCCTCGCTGTCGAAAACACCGAAAACATGAAGTGTGCATAATCTCTTGTCTTGCAGCAAGTTACGGTAATCCAATTGAGTTACCTCAAACGCGATCGTTCGCCCGCTGGCGGAAACACGGTCTTCATTCCCGTTCCATTACATCGTCCAAGAGGTTGTGTTTGATGCCGAAACCAAGCATAATACCCTGCATCATTGAATCTCGTTTCAGCTAACTAAGAGTCGCCAATGTATGGATTAAACCACGTGAGCTATCTGCCCTTAGGTAGCTCCTTTCCAAAATACAAGCTTTTAAAAAGTGCCTGTACGTACTGACCTGCCGCTGGCTTACGGCTGTTGTCAGTGTGAACAGGCATTTTTTTGTTTTGACAACCACGTTCTTATGTGTGCAAAAACAAAGGGCCGTGGTTCCGTCCTAGATTGTTGTTCTTTTTTTCCGAAAGGAAGTCTAATGACCAAGGTTCTCGCCAATTTTGACCAAAGAGGAAAACTAATGAACTTACAACGACTCTCGATTGCCATGGCTGTTTGCTTCTTGAGCATCACCGCCTCGCAAGCCAGCATCATCGGCCACAGTGGCTCGAGTGACCCAGCCAGCCAGGGATTTGCCGCCGACGGGGAGTTGGGCAATGGATCCGGAGTCGACGACAACGGAACCGCGGCCTGGCGAATCGACACCGGGCCAGCAGCACAGGAATTGATGTATAACTACGCTTTAACCAATCAACAGATCGCGGACGCCAATACGAACGGATACCACTTGCGGACGAACGTTCGGATTGATTCGGCAAACAAGTCCCTCGATAGTGATGTCATGGGACTTTGGGCCCAAGTAGGGGACAATTGGTGGTTGGTGCGATTTACTACAGACGGCGACAAAAACCCCACCGTCCACGTCCACAACAATAGTGACTCGCATGCTGTTTCAGGTGACGGATACCACCTGTACGAACTCAGGGTTGATCCGGGCGGCTCATCTGCGGATTTGTTCGTTGACGGTAGCGAAGCGCTGAGTGGCCTCAATTCCGCAGACAATCCTGGAAGTGTTCTCAGGTTTGGAGATGGCAGCGGCAGCGCGACCGGCACCATTTCCTACTATAACCAGGTTCAAATGCAAATCGTTCCCGAGCCCACCGCAATCACCTTGTTGTTGCTAGGTCTCGGCAGCCTGGTGACGCTCCGCCGTCGTCACGCGTGAACCGGTAAATGATGTTACGTATAGTTTATGGTGCAGGAGGACGCCTCGTCGTTCCCTCCTGCACCCAAAAGGATAAAAGCCTTTCCATTCGGCGGAATAGTCTTTACCTATGCTGCAATCGGAGAAATTGTCGCTGTAAGAAGGAGAAAACGAGAAGATGCATATGAACGTTCAACGAGCTTGTTTCGCTGCTCTTATTCTGACAATGGCAACTAGTGTCCAGGCACAGATCGTCGTCAGTCATAGTGGCATGAATGACCCCAGCATGGAGGGATTTACAGCCAACGGCACGCTCACGAACGGTTCGGGAATTGATGACGATGGAACATCGGCCTGGCGAATCAGCAGCGGGGTAGCTGGCCAAGAACTGCTTTACGACCGCACGCTGACGGCGCAGGAAATCGCCGACGCTAAAACCAATGGCTATGCCTTGCGGACAAACATCCGCATACCGACCGCTAACAAGGGAATCGGTTCCGACACGATTGGGCTTTGGGCACAGTTGGACGATGACTGGTGGCTGCTGCGTTTTGCGACAGACGCGTCTGCCAACCCTACAGCGTACATCCATTCGGGAGACAGCTATGCCGTCACTGGTTCTGGATACCACTTGTACGAGCTCATTTATGACCCCGCCAACCAGAATGCGGACCTGTTCATCGACGGTATCGAACGACTCAGTGATCAATCGCCAGGTGAAAACCCGGGTTCTGTCTTTCGCTTCGGAGATGGCGACGGGAGCAACACGGGGGCCGAGATCATGTACAACCGCATCGAATTCGAAATCCTCGGTGGTGCAATCCCGGACGTCTTCACTTGGAATCAAAGTGGCTCTGGAGATTGGCTGTCATCGAGCAATTGGTCTCCTTCCGGTGCCCCTGATGCCAGCAGTGAAACGGCGATCTTTGGTGATGCCATCGCCTCACCACA
>JAKVBZ010000134.1 GCA_022448645.1 Pirellulaceae bacterium | reverse complement strand
CGGCAGATGCGATGTCTAACGAGACCTCGAAACTACTCGTTCCCCAATCCTGCAAGACGCTGGCGGGAAGTTCAGCATATTGAGAATTGCGGAGGTAGAGTACATTCACGTTGCCTGTTGGAACGGTAGGATCTGTGCCAGCCTGTATTTCAGCCGCATCGCTTGTGCCATCCCCATCACTGTCGACGGTGTTAGTGAGGTTCCATTTTTGGGAAAGATAGTGATTGATTTGTATTTGTTTATCGAGATCTAATTTCTCATTGAAATGTAATATTTCTTTTATGTTTCCTTTGTAATGATATCTATCCGAAGCCGAACCTGAGTAATGAGTGATACTCCTCCCGATAATAGTTTTTCCAGTGATTGCCGCTTGGTAATTTAAATTATGTGTTTGTGTGTTGGCTGGAGTGGGGCCATTAATAATGGTGCTTTGCGCTGAACCATTATTGTCGACATAAATCAAATTGTTGTTGTTCCATTCAATTGGGGCCGCTGACCAAAAACTATTATCGTGATCGGTTAAGGAGTGGAGAATTTTATCTGTGGACTTGTCAATCCATACCTGGTTATTTCGTGTGGGGGGGTCTTGGGATATTTTTCCGTAAACGCCTATCCAATTCGCAGAGGGTTTTTCAGGCTCAATTACAACGAATATTGAATAGGTGTCCTTGGTCAGGCTGTCGGACTGGCCTATTTCAAAGAAGTTGTTTTGACCGTCAAAATAAAGGGCTTCTCCGGTCCCGTTGTTGCTATATGTTGGGCGATCACTGGAACTTGCTTGTGTTGCATGATTTTCATTCCCACTCAAATCTTTCCATTCACTAATTGGATCGCCATTAGCAATCCCGACATTATTCGTTGAGTCATTAATATTCGAGGCATCCAGCCATAGCTTTAAGCTGCTCATCGGCATGGTTGGATCACCGGCGGTTTCGCGTAATGCAAGAGGAATATTTCCTGATTCTGCAGTCTCAGGGATCGCCTGGTTGCCGGTACTCTCGCTAAATATGGTGGCGCCAGCGTACAGTTGCAGGCCGGTCGCTAATGTTTCGGATTGGTTTGGCAATAACGAGTCGGATGTGTGGAGCGTAATGCGTCCAGCGCCACCGCTGCCCCCTTTTTGCCGTTCAGGGGTGCTGCTCTTGTAGTACCCCGAGGAGCGGATATAGCCGTCAGAACCAAGACCACCGTGGGCCTGAATGTTTGTCGAGGAAATGGAGGTGTCGGTAATCAAGTCGATGGTTCCGCCAGCGCCACCTCCCGAGCCACCCTTGTAATTGCCCGGTACGCCGCTAAACGGTGTGGCAGCGGTGCCGTTGGCCTCGATACTGCCGTCGACAGTGATCGAATCTGCGCGGATGTGAATAATTCCACCCCCATTTCCAGCAGGCCCGGTGAAGCCGGATGTGTCGTGGAGTCCGCCCGATCCACCGCCTCCACCCAGCAGTAGTTTTTCGGTATCGGCGGATGCAATCGCACTACCACCTTGGCCCTTACCAGGAGCGTCGCTACCTCGCGTGCAGGAATAGTAGGATTTTCCATTTTCTCCAGCGCCCAGGTTGCCACCACCACCGCCGCCACCTGCGTTTCCATAGCCAGGGCAACCTGCTATGCCACCACCACCGCCGGATGTGTTGGTGAGCGCTGCTTGTGAATTATGGCCTCCGGTATGTCCTTCACCCCGATATCCGTCGTGCCAGGAATCGCTGCGATAATTCTGCAGTGCACCTCTAAACCCAAGGCCTGATACATCGATCGTGGCACCACTCTCAATGGTTACATTGCCGGAGGCATCAAGGACCAGGATACCTCCAGTCGATCCATTCCACGGCTGGGCGCTTAACGAGCTGTCAGGCGTGATTGTCACCGTGTTATATCGTGGCACCTTGACCACCTGGGCCCTGGAGGCATTCGTGGTGGCCGTATCCTGGTGATAGTTATGCGTCAGCTCAGCATCCACCGTAATGGTATTACCTGTGACCGATTTAACCGTGTTGAATTCATAGTTTCCGGCTTGGGTGTCATGCTGCATCTGGATGACCATGATCTGGTCGCCCGGGAAGAAGCTGTCTGCATTATTCACCTCGATGGCCTTGGTGTCTTTGGAGGCGTTGTTTGTTAGGGCCGTGTAGTGATTGACCACCAACCCTGGTTGGTCAACCGTCAATGGGGCCCTGGCGATAGTTGCTTCAACGGTTTCTTCGACCGCTATTTCCTCGATATTGGTGTCTGGACTATCGATCTCTTGAGGTTGACCAACGAGCAGTTTGCCTTCCCCAATTTTAAGGCCTGTTAAATCAACGGGGTTGAGGTTGGTGCCGATGGTTCGTTTCCCTTTGGATCTACCATCGATAAACAATTCAAGATGTTGATGTCCCTGGTCACGTACGACCGCGTAATGGTGGAATTGGCCATCGGCATAGGAATTCCATGCCGCACCATTGGTATAGGAATGCAATGCGGGGTCGACTGGTGATAAAACGGGGCCGACTGGGTCGATAAACTGGATCGACAAGTCCGCAGTAACGCTTGATTCATCTTCATTTATCTCGGTGCCGGCCACGAAGTCTGTTAGCGCGTTGACTTCGTGGGCTATGGCGACTGCCATATCCGCAAGGGTGTCGTCGGATTGTGCGGTAACTGGGTCGGTACCCGATCCCGGGACGATCTTCCACTGGTCGCCGATTTGGACAGATCCGGGGACAACGAGCTTATGGGTGGTTTGAGTAGCTGCTTTTTGGCTTGGCGTTCCAAGTTGTGTGATGTGAGAGGTGATAGTGACGTTGTACGAGGAGGGAGAGTTTTCAGGGGCAAGAAGGTCGCCCGCCTTGAGGTAGAGTGCGTTGTCTGTAATTTCAAACGAATCAGCGTTGGTGCCAGACAGCTCAAGCTCAGTTGGCACGATGGTGGGGTCATTTATTCCAGGAATATAGAGGTCTTTGATTTGGGCGTTGAGATTCTGGTAGTTCGTGTGTGAGGGTTTCCAGTGTGCGCCCAAACGCATCCACATGCTGGTGAAGGTGTCCTTGTTGGCAATGTATTTATTCCAGTTGGTCTCATTGATGTCCAGGCTTCCTTTTACCACATCATTAACAATGATTTTGAGCGTCTTGGGTGACGAGTCGGCATCGAGAACAAATTTCAAGTTCACCCAGTCACTCCAGGAGTCGACGGCGTTGTCTACCTTAAGATTAATGTCATTACGCAGTCGGAAGTTGACGTACCCATTGTCCCCTAGGAAGACCATTGGCCCATCGTAGCTGCTGGTGGAGTCGTTCTGGGTTGCAGTGTAATCCGGAGGCAGGGAGTAGTACCCGATACTGGAGGAGGAACGCTGAAATAGGGCGCCGGAGCCGGATCCGCTGTTGGTTGCGGCTGTGATATTTTCATTGTTGTCGGCAGATTTGATGTTCACGGACAACTCGAAACTCTCGGTGCCCCAGTCTCCCATGGTGGTGGCAGGAATGTCGGCATACTGGTCGTCACGAAGCGTCAAAACGTTATCCGCCGAGAGGCTGCCCGTATTGGTAGAAAACGGGTTCGGTCCGCCGGCCACGGTGATGTCGGCAATCTTGACGGGACTGCTCGTGTCGGTGTTCTTGGCCAACGTGCTCACGGCATTGGTGAGTGTGAGTCCGCCATCTCCGGAAACCGTTTCTACCGAAATTGTGTTATCGACCGTTCCAGCCGCCTGGAAATCGTCAAAATAGCTGGGTGTATTTCCACCACTGAAAATCCCTCCGGTTCCAGCGGGTAAGGGGCTACCTGCCGTGTTGTCGACGGCAGTGATGATTTCCACGCCGTCCTTGTAGCCGGTGAGTTGGTTCCCCTCGACCACAAGTCGCATCTCAAACCATTGGTTCTTGGTATAGGTGTTTGAGGTATAGGCCAGCAGGACAGCATTGGTCTTGTCGGTTTTGGCGTTATCGATCCGCAAAAGATAAGCTTTACCTACTTGTTGTCGGATGGAAAAACGATAATGAGAGCCAGTTTCCGCCGAATAGCGGGCAACAACTCCAATGCCGTCATTGTCGCCGCTGTAGACCCTGCTTTGCACGTCGGTCGTATCGTAGGCTAAAGTCGGATTGTCGACATAGTGAATGGTACCCCACAAGGAGCTCTGTCCGTTAGGAATGGTTCCGTGGATGTTTGAGGTCTGTTCGACCCGGTTGTTGACAAAGTTCCATGACGACTGGTTGTTGTCGCTTGTTGCGCCGGCTTCGTTTAAAGTTGACCAGCGGGGTGTGGAAGAACTGTCGTTGAAGTTATCTGTAAACGAACTCGGAGCTGATGTGGCGGTGTCATCGGTTATCGAAAGAGTGTGGCTGACGTTGGCGAGGCCTGCGGCCTGTGCGGTCAGAGTAAACCCATTGCTTGGAGCGTCATTGATCTCCGTAACGATGAGGTCGGCGCCTTCGGCTCCAGCTGCAAATCCCGGTAGCTTGTCGATTTCACGGGCCAAGGCTACTGCGATGTGCGTGAGCGTATTGCCGTCTACTGCGGTAACCGTGTCGATATCCGATATCCGTTCGTTGTTGTTCTCAAGGATGATTTGCCATTGGTCGCCAGGTTTAACGGTATGGTCGAGGGTGAGCCTGCGGGTGTGTGACGAGCTTACCGGTGCGCTCGTGTCCTCTGCGACCTGTTCTCCTTGGCGGGTAACCTGCAGCTTCAAGGGGAAGGGGGCGTTGCTATCGAGTCCAGTAACGATGATGTGATTGTTTACAGTTGTCACGGAGGTTGTGACGGGACCATGATCTTGCTGTGCGAGGTTGTTGATGCCGGAGATGGCATTTAACGCTGCCTCGACGCGGCTTCGTAGAATATTGGAGTCACTGCTAAATGTAATCGCTGCCGTCTTCAAGCTCTCGTCGCTTCCAATTCGAATCTTGAACTCGCCGCTCTGAATATTGCGGAAGAGGAGTTGTTGGATCTCGTTGCCATCCTCGGCACCCGTACCCTCGCGCTTCGTTACGACGTTGGTGGTTGGTAGGGCTGTATCTTTGGTAGCGATGAATGTTTCCTCGACGATTTGGATTGGAGCCACGTCATGGCCGACCCGCCATTTAAGGACCTGGCCGTGTGCGTGGACGGCAAACGTGTTGTCGTTCTCGAATGAGAGTGCGTATTCATCAGGTTCTGTGGCGTTGCCGCCACTGATTACGGTCCCATTCAATGTTGAGGGGACGTCGTCTGGTGTCTTCAGCCAGAAGGTAGTCGTGACGTCTTCTATTCCATCCAGCGTACTGTAGGGCAACTTCAGGACATCATCCTGGCCATCGAAGGCCAGGCCACCGTGATAAAGATCGACTTCGGTTCCGTCGGGCTCTGTGACAAAGATACGCGGGGTCAAAGAGTTGCGGTCGTCAATGCCAGGCTCTGCGATCTGGATTTTCCGGATCTGTCCGTCCAGCAGTACGTCGAACACTGCACCTTCGTCCGTAATCTGTCGTTCTCCAATGGACAACACCTGGCCTTCGTTGACGTCGGCTCCACGCGTAAAGTCGGGTGTTTTGGTAATTGTCGGTGCCACATTCTGAATGATGATCGGGAACTTCTTGAACCAGGCCGCTGGCGCGGAAGTGCTGTGGACTTCCTGTTCAAACAACCAGATGCCGTCGTTATTGGGCACAAACGTGGCTACATCTGAGTATGTATGCTCGAGCGTAATGGTGTCATCGTTGATGTTAGCGTTAACCCACTTACCAGCAGGTGGTGTATCTGCCGTACTTTCCTGCGTATAAACCGGATTTGCCGAAACGGCATCTACCGATGCGTCTATAATCTCCCAGGCAGTCGAACCGTTATATTGAAGCTTCCAGTCGCTGTTTGTGTAGGTCCGTTTGGAATTGGTTAAAATTGGGTTCTTTTCGGCATCTACTTCGAGCGTGTACTTCCCATTCGCAGACGTATTTGCAGTGGCCCCTGTTACATCGGTCGCTTTGACCAGAGCGGTAATTGCCGATCCTGCTGTGGCTGGATTGCGTACGCGCCAATGGAGATCCTGGGCCAACTGCAAAGCGACCTCAGAGCCCTCATCGTGCAGGAGATCCTGTCCCAATTGCAGTAAGTTCTCTGTGGGGAGCGTTAAAAAGGTGAGGGAGGGTAGATTTCCTAGGACACTGAGCGTCGAGTCGGCAAGTGGCTGAATTTCTGTTCCCTCCAGGCGCAAAGTCTCGAGCTTCGTGAACTTGCCAAGATCAGTAATGTCATCGATACCCGAGTTGTTCGTAAGGTTGAGGTGGCGGAGTTCGGCCAGACCAATCGGCTGCTCTGCCAGGCTGCCGGAGGTTATTTTCCTCGGCAGCATTTCAGCAAGGTCCGCCGTACTGATGTTTGTCTGGTCGCTCAGGTCTAAGGTCCGAAGGTTAACGAGATAGTGGATCCCTGTGAGATCCGTAATTGGTCCGGCAATGTTTTGTGGGGTGTAGCGCGCGTTGAGCGTAGTAATGCCGGCCAGCTCGGAAAGCTGGTACTTTGCGTCGAGCAGGGCCCTGATGGTGGTTGGTCGCCCTAACGCCCTGGCTATGGCCTCGTTAAGGCCAAGTTCTGGAAGTGTGATGCGAACGTTGTCGACGACCCAATCGTCATACTGAGGCGTGAGGCTCACTAGATCAACATTAACGGCATCTGTATTCCCACCAACGCTCTGGAGATTTTGAAAAGAAACACGTGTGGTGTCAGTGTTGGGCGTAAATTCGTACTCGAACTTAATCCAATCATCTGCCGAGTTGTTGTCTGGCACCGACCATTGTTCATTGACATATTCTGCGTTGTTGTTCAGTTCCAGATCAGTAGCGTTGCTGCCGGGAGTTCCAGCTTGGACCTTGCCGGTTTGAGTCTCGGCTCCGTCGGGATGGCCAGTACCCCAAAACGTCAGTTTGTAGGGTTGGCCACTAACGGTGGCAACATCCTGGTAACGCCCGCCGGCCCCATAACTTGAGCCGACGTGTAATACGGAATTACCGCCGGTATTAAGTTTATGGGTTCCTGACCATAGACCATAGGAATTGGTGATTTCACGCCAGTAGAGATCGTTCAGTAATTTTCCGTCGGGCTGGCCGTCATCGATACGAATATAAAGCTCGGTGTAGGGGACGGCATGGTTTTCAGTCGGAACGGTTTCGTAGAGGAAACTCGTGTTGTTATTTAATCCGTTAGTAACATCGACTCCATAGCGGAATCCATTGATGGTGAAGTGCGTTGTCTTGGTGTAGATGCGCGTTCCATCGTTGCCCGCCAAATAGCAGTTGCTTGTGCCATGTGTGGCGGCGGCTCCACAAGTGCCCGATTTAATTTGTCCTCCTTGAATGCCACCGGTGGCAACCATCTCCACCTCTGCACCCATGTACGCCCCGTTCAACGTTTTATCAAAGCTAGACCGCCATGCTGTCTCGGTCGTTGGGCGCCACCGCATCTCAGAGTAGGCAGTCCCTTCCGGGTTGGAAGCCCGCTTGAGGCGGATTTCAACGTCGGTCAAGTCGGCGCCCGCGTTGGTAATGATTTCATTAATCGTCGCGTCGCTATAGATGGCCGGGGCAAAGGCGGCCGGGGTGCCGAGCTTGCTGGGGTCACTTACGTCGGCAACGGTGCCCTGGCCATCATGGTCAAATTCCCAGCCTTCACGACCGCGGCCTACCAGCAGCCAGCTGTGGGTCCCGTCATGCTCAACGTAGAGATCGAGTTCCTGCCCACTTGGAAGGGTGACTGGGTAGATACCGGTCGTGGCCGGTTCAAAACTGTTATGGAAAATCCGGTCGGGAACCTGCCACGTGATACCGTCCTCGGTATCGGCAATCCAGTCGGCACCGTTGATCGTGGCCATTCCATGTTTGCCCGTGGAGTCAACCGTGGAATCGCCACTGCCTTCGTCAAAATTCCAGGCGCCCAATAGGCCGGGTATATTACCAGAGAGCGTTCGCTGGTAGTTTGCACCGATTTGCGCCGCGGTTCGCGCCGTATTCCAGACACGGACCTCATCAAGCTGGCCCTTCAGCGTCTGGTTCGGATCAAAACCGCCACCATCGCTTAATTTTGCATCCTGTTCCTGACCCAGAACGACCGAACCGTCAATGTCCAGCGGGGCTGATGAATCGGTAATGACCGTTTGGAATAAAACGCCATCTTTGTACAACCTGAATTTCTTGCTCACCGCCTCGCGAACGACGGCAATGTGATACCACGTGTTGTTTTGATGTGTGGCAGGGAAAGAGCCGTTGCCGAATTGTGTGAAGTAACGGATCGAGTTAGAACCGAATTCGATGGAGAAATCATTTAAGCCGGATTTTGTGGCATGGAATATCCCGGCCCAGCCACTGGTGTGATTGAAATCAGCTGGATTTACCCAGAACTCAACGGTGAGGTCCGTCAGCCCATCTAGCAGGTCGGCGGGAAGCGTTACATAATCGTCCGTCGAGCCGTCAAAATTCAATGAGTGTGGGGAAGTCAGCGGGCCACGACTGGCGAACCGCAGTTGGAAGTCTTCCCGTAAGGCCTGTCGAGGAAGGATCATCGAAACTGGCTGGAGTTGTGACATGGCATCGGCCGGTCCCGTTTGGCCATACTGTTGCACCCCATCAAGCGTGTTCCAGTCCGTGCCATCGAAATATTCGACGACCAAATTGTCTCCATGGTCTGGCGAGTCACCACCACCGGTAGTTTTGAAGTCGTAGTGCAAGACGGCAACTCCGGCATCGGAGAGGTCAATTTCGCGGGACTCCATGAATGCTGTTCCGTTAAGACGAACAGTAGAGTCTGATAGCGATGCGCCGGTGTCGTTGACCCAGTTAATGGTATCGATTTCTTGGGTGTTGAACTGGTCATAGAAGACGGAGCGTCTGGCGACTCCAAGGCCGATTTGAACGAGCGGGTCGAGGCTGTTGCCGGTATTTTCAAAGGAAAATTCTCCACTCCATACCGATTGGCGGGTAGTTCCAGCCAGCGGCAACTTGCCCATCGTGTCTTCTTGGCTTAGGTCTTGAATTTCGACCGGTTCGCCGAAGAATATGTCGGCTCCACTTTCCCCGTACAGCCAATCGAGATCCTGGTTGCCCGTGATGGAGTCGTCGCCACCCCCGCCGTAGATGACATCGTGATCTGCACTCTTGTGCGAGTGGCCCATTATTGGTGCGTCGAACTCGATCGTCACGTCTTTGGCCGCTGTGGTGGACAGGTCGATGATTTGTGTATTCAAATTCCGGTAGAGTACATTTGCCTCGCCCTGGTTGACCACGTAAAGGTCGAGATTGCCGTCGCGGTCGTAGTCGGCCCACACGGAAGCGGTTCCATTTCCTGTATGGTCGACACTCGATGCGAGTGCGGTGTTTGCAAAACCGCCCTTACCGTTAGTACGGTAAAAGTCAATCGCCTGACCCTTGTTCACCACGTAGAGGTCGAGGTTCCCGTCGCCGTTATAGTCGCCCCACGTTGCGTCCTGACCCGAGCCCAGGTTGGCCACGTTCGCCGTAGCTGTTACGTCCTGGAAGGTTCCCTTGCCCGTGTTTCGGTAGAGTACATTGGGCCCATCGTTGACCACGTAAAGGTCGACGTCGCCGTCGCGGTCGTAGTCGGCCCAGGCGGCAGCGGTTCCATTTCCGGTGTGGGCGACACCGGCGGCGAGTGCGGTGTTTAGA
>JAKVBZ010000133.1 GCA_022448645.1 Pirellulaceae bacterium | reverse complement strand
CATTTCCATCATTTCGGTAGTCGGGTTCACTCCCGACATTTCGAGATATCCGCTACGCACGTTGACATCGCCAGGCTTCACGGCAATGGGCTCGCTCAATGAAGAAAACAAATTCTCACCGCGATGGACCAAATCTCCGGGCTGCTGCGCTCGAACAATAGATAACGTACCGAAAACTGTCCCGGGGTTTTTACGATCGACAATGGTGCCATCCGGACGAATCCTCCACGACACGTCTGCGGGCATCGCAAGTTGGCTTCCCCCCGCACTCAACACGTCGTAACCGTTCGAGGTTTGTAGGAGCCCACCAGGACCAACGATAAAATTCCCCGCTCGGGTCAAGAAGTTCTGGCCATCCTTTTGCACCTCAAAGAAGCCATCGCCGTCAATCGCGACGTCGGAAGGGATTCCAGTATGTTTTAACTGCCCTGTAGAGAAATCTGTCAGCGTTTCCTGAACCAATGTGCCGCCACCAATATCGTCGATCGTCGCTGAATTCTCTGTAGCGACTCCTTGCTCAATCGCCTCAGAATGGCGTGCCTGGATCACAGCCAGTTGGCGTTTAAAACCAGTCGTGTCGACGTTCGCCAAATTGTTGGCGATCACCTCCATCCGTTGTGCCTGGGCTTGGGCACCATCTGCTGACAAATAGATTCCGTATGACATGAGTCGTTTTCGATCACCGGGTTTTGCCCCCCCAACAATCGACCGAACCAGTAGGGCCTGGACCGTGCGTTCTTTACACGAGCTTCAACCGTCCCGTCTGGCAAAACGCAAACCGAGTGCCAAACTTGATACTAGTAATCGCTTTAAAAACCGAGACTCAGCGCAAGTCCGCGTTTCATTTACAGATGCGATTTCCAATTGGATTGAATTGTCGACCATCCAACCTGGCTAGCAGGAGGGACTCCATTGGCTGAATCCACAAAGATTGCCGATCGCTAGCATGTGATTCGGCATGAATTGCAAGCCACTAGGCGGGCGAAACACAGCAGTGCTTCAACATGTCGGTGGCACTGGTCACGTAGCTGGTATAGAAAGGTCCGAATTCCGCGTAACGTGCGCTCGCCTCGTCGAACCGCATTTGGTAAACGATGTCTTTGAGGAATTGTGGGTTACGGGCCCAAAGAGTCACTCCCCACTCCCAATCGTCCAATCCCACGCTAACCGTGATAAGCTGGGTCACCTTGCCGCCAAACTGCATGCCGCTCTTGGCATGCTCAGCCATCAATTCGGCCCGTTGAGCAAACGGCAGTGTGAACCAATTTTCTCCGGGTTGCCGCATTTTGTTCATCGGATAAAAACAGGTGGCTGGCCACGGTGGAAAGTCGGGCGTCAAACGATGCTTACGCATCATCGGCTCTCGTTTTTCGTATGCTTCAACCTTCGCTTGAAATGCGGGACTTCCTTCGGTTTCTCCTTCTGCCACCAACCGCTGGGCATATTGTTCCACCGTCGGAACATACTCCGAGATCTCACTGAGCGAAACGAATGAATAACTCGATCGCAATGTCGGACCTAACTTCGTTGCCATCAATCGCTGGTGCACGGCATCGATTTTCAATGGATGAGGATCCATCACCATCAGGCCAAAATCTGCCTTATGACCGCTAACAACCGAAGTTTGCAAACGTTGAGGCGCGGATGGCGACACAGGATCCAACACATCAATCAGTTGCTGACAACCTGCACTTAACTCGTCCACATCCATTGCCGCTAGGGCAGCCCGATCAAAATAATAGAACCCATGCGTACAATGCCAGCCTTCGTCCGGGCAAAGGGAAATCTCCGATGACTCGTTCGTTGAGGTAGGACGCAAATTCATAAGCGCGTGGCTTTCCAGTGGTTAGAGCTAGGAAGGACAACTTGTCGTATCCTAACAAACGTAGAACCCCTACGTGAGGGGTGTTGAAAGTCACAATAGGGGAATCTGCGATCAGCGCAGCGAGAAACGCTGCAAGAAGACTCGCTGGGATCATCACCACCAAGCAGAAATGTGGTCTATTCCAGCAAAAAATCACTTGCCAGACGTCCGACGATTTCTCGCGTCAGACCGGTAGCAATGATCGATCGTAATCCGTCGGCAGGTTGGTGATAACGGCAGAGAGAAAGTCCGGTCCGGCTTACCAGCAATTCAAAGTACTCGGTGCCTTTTTCATCACGATGCGGTGGGTTGGAACGCATTTGCACCGTAGAGTGATCCTCATCCACTTCGATCGGAGCGATCGGTTCCAACAGGTAAATCAGCTGGGACGCCAGCTGGTCCGCAGTTTGACGAAGCTCTGCAGAACTAGCGTTACAGAAACGCTGGGTCACAACACGCACAGTGAGAACGCGGCAAGACATGGTGTCGATAGCTACCAATTCTGCTTCAAAACGGTCCGTTTGATGGTTCACCGTCAACGTCTGTGGGTGAGACTCGCTAACCTTAATAGCTCCGATTTCATCCCACGACTGCTGCACTTGATCTGAAATATTCGTGGCCATCGTTTGATCGCTTTCTTTGGTGCGTGGCCCCTATGCTGGGCCCACGCAAAAAAAATGGCTCCCTGGGGACGCCTATTCCGTTCCTTCCAAATCTTGGTCCCATACCTTATCCGTCTTGCCCACCACATGCTCCTTGCCATCGAATGTCAGCGTCGCAATACGGTTTTCCAAAACGGTCTCGACGTGAACCGGCCGCTGCCAAAGCGCATATAGGTTTTCCAAAGTCGCGTTGGCGTAACCGATTTCCATTTCCACACCGTTGAAATCATGAACAAGGTACAATTCGCCACGATTCTTATAGTTTCCCTCGGTAACCGAAATGATAGGCCGACCTCGATTCGTCAAACTAAACAGCAATTGTTGCTTGACTTTGGGGAACTCACGAGACTCGATTTCATAGAAGTCTGTATTTTCGTTATAGCCAAATCGAAACATTTTATGACGACGGCAAAAATCGAGCGTGAGAAACTCGTCGATGAAGGTCAAGTCGTTGTGAATGCGACGCACTTCGAATATCTTGTCTCTTCCCAATCCAGCATTCGTATTCCATTCCCGCTTGGTGACGAGATCGTCGCAATCATCGTAATCCCGGCCGAAGCAACCTCGATTCCAACGATCCTCAATATCACGGAACAATTCGACTCCCAACTTGTAGGGATTTAACCTGGTGGGAGAGCTAGCTAGCGTCCCCGAATTATG
This sequence comes from Pirellulaceae bacterium, assembly GCA_022448645.1. Next base: position 6,999 of record JAKVBZ010000133.1, on the reverse strand, counting down.
GTCGGCATAGTTCACCACATCGTTAGGCTCCAACCCGTGACGAGTCATGATGGTGGAGTGCCAATAACTGGCCCACCCTTCATTCATAATCTTGGTTTGGCCTTGCGGGGCAAAATAGTAGGCCTCATCACGAATGATCGACAGCACATCTACTTGCCACGGAAGTAAAGGACCGTGTTCCAATAAGAACAGTAATATGTCTCTCATCGGTTCTCGGGGAAATCCTCCCTTTTCTGCCATGAGCTGCTGACGCCTGGCAGCCTCTTTGGCTAACGTGTCCGGTGGGTTGATATAGGGATCCATGTATTGCTTGGCGCGAAATCTCCCGACCGCAGCTTCGGAACCACGTTCGTCGGCCGCATCACGAAAGTTGTATTTTTCCTGGCGCTCATAACGTTGAATAAACGGAGAATGAATGTCGATCAGGTCTTCTAGGCTGAGACAGATATCAATGAAAGTCTCCACGTTTTCAACGCCAAACCGATCCATGTGTCGGCGAACACGATTACCGTGGTTGGCCATATCGTCAATCATCTTGCGATTTGTCTGGCTAAACCAATAGTTATTTTTAAAAAAGTCACAATGACCAAAGACGTGTGCCATGACAAGCTTTTGGTCCGTTACCCCGTTGCTGGCCATCAGGTACGCATAGCACGGGTCGTTGTTGATCACTAACTCGTAAATCTTTTGCAGACCGTAGCTATAGCCTTTGGAGAGTTGTTCATATTCCATACCGAAACGCCAATGTGGATAGCGAGTTGGAAATCCACCGTAAGCTGCGATGGCATTCAATTGCTGTGCGTCAACCATTTCGAAAATCGTGGCATAGAAGTCCAACCCATAGTCACGTGCGTAGGCTTCGATACGCTGTTGCGCATCGACAAGCTCGGGTGGCAAGGAACGGTTAAGTGAAGCAACTGGCATGATCATGTATTCCGGAACAAGCGTGTGTTAGACGATTCTGTACGTCCAACAAGAAATAGGTCCACTACGGCTTGGTAGGCCTAACTATCGTCATCGACTTCGAATCGTCGATCATCCAACGACTGGATGACGTCCCACATGCGGGGCATGTCCAGACAGAGCCTTTGGCGAGCGTGTTGGATAGCATCTTCTCGGCTTAAACCCTGCACAGTCACGGACGCATGTCCAACTCGAACGTGGAAGGTATTTTTCGGTCGGTGAACAGGATTCTGTGAAATCATCAAAAGGCTCCTCATCAGGAATAACACTTGGTTCTTGCAGTCAAGTCACATCATTTCCCTTTTCCCAAAAACTTCCGTATGGCGTTATAGATCGCCTCTTCGTCCTGAATTTCTGCGAGTAACAGCGAATCATGCTCGTCACCGAACGCCGACGCCAATGATCGTACGTACTCGCCGCTACCGTAAGGGCTCTCCACCTGTCCGTAACAAAACAGATTGCATTGTGGCACCAAACGATCGCGCAACATCGACAAACTAATTTCGTTATCCTCTCCCCAGTTGTCTCCATCGGAAAACTGAAAGCAATAGACGTTCCATTGAGACGCCGGAAACTCCTCATCGATTAACCTAGCGCAGACTTTGTAAGCTGAGCTGATACGAGTACCCCCGCTTTCACGCGTATGGTAAAAAGTGTGCTCGTCAACTTCCTTGGCAACGGCATCGTGTATGATGTAGCGACGTTCGATTCCGTCGTATTGACTCTGCAACCACGTATCGATCCAGAAAGAAGCCGTACGTACGATCTTCTTTTGCTCGTCCGTCATCGACCCAGAAACATCCATCATATAAATAATCACTGCGTTGGTTTCCGGCAGTTTCACCGTGGACCAACTTCGATAGCGTCGATCATCGCGAATTGGGACGATGCAGGGCCGATGAGGATTGTAGGTACCAGTTGCGATCTGCCGTCGTAGCGCGGCGACATAGGTACGTTTAAAGTGCCGCAACGACTCAGGCCCCGTACGGCGAATGCTGTTATAGCGATATTTTTCCTGGACGAGGTTGGCTTTACCCTTAGGTTCAATACGAGGCAGCTCCAACTCGTCTCCCATGATCTCTGCGAGTTCCTGCAGAGTCATTTCGACTTCGAGCAAATGTCCTCCACCAGGTTCACTTCCTGCTTCACCAGCTTCTCCGTCACCTTGACCGCGTCCGACAGGCTGTCCAACTTCACCGTCGCCTTGTCCAACTCCGCCACTGCCATTCGTACCGTATCGAAAGTGGGGAACATCCAGTTGAGGTAGAGGTATGCTGACAAGATCCTTTCCCTTTCGACCGATCATTTCGCCGTGCGACACGTACTTCCGCAGATTTTCTCGAACCTTGCCTTGCACAATGTCCCTGAAACGCGAACGGTCTCGATCAATTTTTTTGGACATGGCTCGAATTCTCCTTCGTTGGAGGTTTCCAACGAAATCGCTCTGCCGTCACGCATCCGTCGACCAGTTCGCTCAAGCGTCATAAAATCCGTTCGAACAGTGTTCCCTCACCGTCTCAGCCCAAGCATTGCAGTGGCAAACAAAGTGTTGCATACGGGTGGTAACCCACCACGCTGCTCGTTATCAGTCGTCTTTGGTGTCTCCACGAGCAAAGATACTTGCCACGAAGCTCAATACATCGTTGGCACTCTCTTCGTCGTAGCCGTAATCTCGGATTAATCTACTTTTAACAACATCGATTTTGGCTTGGGTATCCGCGTCCACCACGTTGGAAACCAAGCTTGTTAACTTAATGGTGTCCTTTTGATCCTCAAACAGTTTGAGTTCCAAGGCTTTGTACAACCGTTCGTTGGTTTTGTAATCAAAAGTCTTTCCGTCAATGGACAAGGCGCCGATATAGTTCATAATCTCACGCCGAAAATCGTCTTTACGACTATCTGGAATATCAATTTTTTCCTCGATAGACCGCATCAATCGCTCATCCGGCTCATCGTACTGGCCGGTAAATTTATTTTTCACCTTTTCGTGTTGGGTGTAGGCTTTTACGTTGTCGATATAGTTGCCGCAAAGCCGTTTCAGCGCGTCATCGTCAGCGGCAATGGCACGCTGAACCTCGTTCTTCACGATATTTTCATACTCCTCTTTGACAACTCCAAGCAGTTCTCGGTAGCGACCTCGCAATTCCTCACTATTGATCAAGGAGTGATGCTTTAGTCCAGACTCAAGCTCGTTGAGCACCATGAAAGGGTTGATCGAATTAGCCGATGGATGAGCAACCAACGCGTTACTAATCTTGTCCTGAACGTAACGCGGCGAGATCCCCAGCATGCCTTCGTTCGTGGTTTCTTCACGAAGTTCTTTAATATTCTCTTCGGTAAACCCTGGCAACGATTTACCGTTGTATAGCTTCAGTTTCTGCAACAACGTCAGACTGGCGTTTTTGGGTTCCTCCAACCGAGTAAGCACCGCCCACATCGCTGCCATTTCAATCGTGTGTGGAGCAATGTGTTTGCCTTTCACCCTGTCGCCGTTGTAATCCTTTTCGTAAATCTTGATTTCGTCGGACAGCTTCGTGACGTATGGCACGTCAATCTTGACCGTTCGATCCCGGAGAGCCTCCATAAAATCGTTACTTTGCAGTCGCCGATACTCCGGCTCGTTAGTATGCCCAATGATGACCTCATCAATGTCGGTCTGGGCAAATTTTTTGGGTTTGACTTTATGTTCCTGGCTGGCTCCTAATAAGTCATATAGGAATGCGACATCCAACTTAAGGACTTCGATGAATTCAATGAGCCCACGATTCGCTACATTGAACTCTCCATCAAAATTAAAAGCGCGCGGATCACTATCGCTACCAAACTCAGCTATCTTTCGATAGTTAATGTCTCCTGTAAGCTCTGTGGAGTCCTGATTTTTTTCATCCTTGGGCTGAAAAGTCCCGATACCAACACGATCCTGCTCACTAAGCAATATCCGTTTGACACGTACGTCTTCGATGACACGAGTCCAATCACCGCTGTACTTTTGCAAACGTTCGCCATACATAAAGCGACAGAAAGGATCGAGTTCACCACTGATTTTGACCTGATAATCATCTGGATCTCGATCAGCGTTTAATTGCCCAACGACTTGGCTACGAATTTCCGCAGGAATCAGATGCAAGGGTTCTTCATTCATGGGACACCAATGCACGGAGCCGGAATCGTCCTTCCAACCAAGCGTGTACAAGGCCCCTTCATCACTGATGCTGTATCTTTCTAGTCCTTTCTTGAGCAGCCGTGCGACCGTACTTTTGCTGCTACCGACCGGTCCATGTAACAAAAGTACGCGTTTTTCGATGCCGTAACCTCGAGCTGCACTTTTTAATGCGTTCACCAATAATTCAAGCGACAAGCCCAGTCCATAAACGGCATCCAGACCACCGTCCAAAGGATCTTCGAAGAATCGATAATGTGTCCGATTTTCGCGTGATTCGTCGTATGTCTCCGCGCCATAAGACAAAATCATGTCGTAAATACGCTCGAACGCGTTTCGAGTTACACGCGGGTTTTCACGAACAACGTCGAGGTATTCCTGAAAACTACCTTCCCAGTTTTCTCTGCGAAAACGGTTTGGGTCTTGACGCTCGGCAACCAGTGAACAAATTTCCTGTCCTCGCATCATCGTCGTGCCTCCTTAGCTTGGCGATCACAGCCGATCGTCTCGTCCCAATACCGAAGGAAACACCTTTCGGTTTAGACGAACGGGATCGACTGCGATCGTTGTGTATCGTTCTAGATCATTTGTAACGGCGACTGCTTTCTCAGGTTCTCGTATTCCCATCCATAGCACGTGATTCATCCAACACTTCTCTTGATGCCCATCTTTTCCGGTCTCGCACGACGACGTCGGGGTGCAAAATCCGACCTTCAAATCATTTGCAGAATCACAACGTCCAGCAATTTTCACTTGCCCAGTGCTCCCAAAAAACGCGTACAAAACAGCATTTTCAAGTCTAACCAGGCGTGTGGCGTAACCGGCACACCATGCAAACGCTGGCCAAATTCGTCCACCAAGGACTCATCATCTCAACTAGGGGACCGCGCATGGCTAACGGCAGTTAACCTTGCATAGATGTTGCGAGCACGTCGTCGCAGATATTGGAAAAGAGCACATGGACGTGGTAGAAGCAGAGGCGGTGATGGTTCACAAAATGACGAATATCAGCTATCTCAGCAGCAATCGTCACTCTATCTTCTACATGTTGAAGTATCGTCCGAAGGACACGCTCCGGCAACAGTAATTGGCTTTGCTATCCATGAGCCACACGCACGTTGATTTAACAACAACGCGTAAGTCCCTTGTCAAACAGAGACTTTCTGGTAGCGGCGAGCCGCAATACGGATTCCCGCTATTTGCCATCAAGAAAACGAATAGCTGCACATCTCGGCTAGTGCCAGCCTTGCGTTCTGCGATTCAACTCATCACGCAGTTGTGCTGCTAATTCATACTCCTCCTGAGCTACAGCATCCGCGAGTTGTTCCTCCAATGTTTTCCCTACGTCAAATTGATCTCGCAGAGATTCACGTAGTTCAATCAAACGTTTGACCAAATCATCCTCTTCGAAGTGGTCTTCGGCATCGTAACTTGCAAAGAACCTGCGGAATTCGTCGACTCCGGTGTTGATTCTTTCAATAGCACTTTCGGGCCCACCATCTTCCAAAGCTGCTAATGCATCGGCTTGAGTACGATGAAACAGCACAAACGGACGATATTGTTCATGGGACATGGTCCACTGTTCATCATTTGAATGATCGCGACAAAAATCCATCAGGGCAAGCGTGTGATCAGCATCCCTCACAGCCTTGTCAAACTGTCGCAGGGTTAACCAGCAAATACGTCGATGGTAATACTGGACAAATTCGCGATCTACTTCGCCACAGATGTCCTCATTGAATTCAATCTCTCCGTCATTCGTTGACGACTTCGCTCGCAAAAAATCAAGATACGTATCGTGCCCCTCTGGGCGGTTTCCATCAGGACGCCCAGCAATTTCCAACTGTAGAATGCCCATGTCGATTCGCATTTGAATCACTTCGCGATTGTCGACTCCCTTCACCGTGCGAACACTCAGTTGCAACGGATCAAAGGGCCATTTCTGCAGAATACTGTCAATATGTTTTCTGGTTGCCACTGCGCACCAAATTCCAAACGTAGACTACGAGAGAAGGAGCAACCCTCATTCCTTTCCAAATACAAGACCACCTGCCGGACTCCTATACCTCCGACCGGCTCTTGGAACAGCTTTTGGTCTCATATTTACTCACACATTATAGCAAACATGAAAAACATCTCGCCACAATGCACGGAAGCCTAAGTTGTAGACTTGATCACCCCAAATGACTAGCGCCAAGAAAATCTTCGGCGATTGACAGAGACCAGTTCAGCCCAGACTCAGAATCCAGTCAAAACGAATTGTGTGACGATACCGCCCTCAGAATCGAGTTTCTGAAATAACAGGATAAACGCACGACATTTACTGGTTCCCCACGACCTCGAAAGCGGCTCGCCTCCTTTATCATCTCGGCGCCCTTGGCAGATCTGGCAAACTACCCCCCCCATCACCCTCTAACTCCATGGGAGGCAACAAAACGACGGCATCCGTTTCTACTTCGGCAACAGCGACCGACTTGAGCTCTCCACGAACGATAGGGACATCTGCAGGTGCCGCGATTCCAATCGTGACACGATTGCCAGAAATCCGGTTGATCAAGACCCGGATGTTGTCACCAATTATGATTTCTTCACCAACTTTTCTACTCAGAACAAGCATTGTTTGCTCCATGAACGAACGGCCCAGACCGTTCTTCGATACTGGATTCGTTCGCAAAAAACCGTGAACGAGGCTAAACATAGCTACTTGTCATGGTGTTTTTGGCAAACCTCATGCCACATCTTCGTGCCCCCTCAGTGACCGGACATAAGTTCTCACGAAATAACACTTTGCAAATAGACAGTCTTAGGAAGCAAAAAAACTGCCATGGATTGGACTGTCTCAAATCGAGATCGACTACCCAGCATGAGACACCTGA
>JAKVBZ010000132.1 GCA_022448645.1 Pirellulaceae bacterium | reverse complement strand
CTTGATCCACTGGCGTTTTGACGACAACACAGAAAGCAACACGGCTCCTGGTGACAGTGGCGGACCAGCGTTCTTGGTGGTGAACGGTGTTTACCATGTGGCCGGAGTGACCTCAGGCGGTGACCGTTTTGACGCAGGGATCGGTGACAATTCCTACGACACGCGGGTCGATGCTTATGAGCAATGGATCAACCAGTTCCTGGATGGAAACGAGAATTCTGGTGGTGCTTATCACCAAGTGACGTTAGCTTCTGGCCAAGCCATCACCGGACTCGATTTCGGAAACCGCCAGGGAGAAGGCAATCCCAATCCCAACCCGAACCCCGATGCAAACTACAATATTGAGGTGGTGTTCAACGATCATTCGTTAACAGCCAGCCAGCAAGCGGTATTCACAACGGCAGCGCAGCGGTGGGGTGAAATCATTGTCGGTGATCTTCCTGACGTCGAGGTGGCCGGGTTTGGACTGGTGGATGATTTACTAATTTATGCGAGTGCACCCAATATCGATGGTGTAGGTGGGATTCTCGGTCAGGCAGCGCCGAGTAGTTTTCGAGATTCATGGTTGCCGTCAAGCGGTTTCATGGAATTTGACGCACAGGACTTGACCTCCATGGAATCGGAAGGCGTCCTGTTGGACCTAATCCTACACGAAATGGGACATGTGATCGGAATCGGGACCATCTGGAACCTAAAAGGTCTGGTACAAGATGCCGGTAGCGACGATCCCCGCTTTACGGGTCAGGCCGCAACCCAGGCCTATAACGAGATCTTTGGAAACACCGAGTCTTCGGTCCCTGTTGCAAATACGGGAGGCCCCGGAACGGCCGACAGCCATTGGCGAGAAGAAGTGTTTGATAACGAATTGATGACTGGCTATCTCGACATGGGCAGCAATTTGCTCAGTCGTGTCACGGTAGGTTCGCTAGTTGACTTGGGATATACGGTCAACTTCGAAGCAGCAGACAACTACACTGCCCCCGCGTTTTCTGAGTCCACGGACGCCATTTCATCCTTGAACGATACCGAAACCCGGTACTATTTCAGCCGAATGCAGTCGCCGAGGAATATCGAGGTGCAACCATCGCTGACGGAAGTCTCGAACAGACAAAACAACCAATGGCAGGTTGCTCCGTCGTCCACTTCACTCAACTTCCCCCAGAAAGAAGTGATGCAGACGGTTGTCGACAAGATTTCGGGACCGGCTGCACCAGACCATAGTCGAGATGAACTGGTAGATGTCCTGTCGTTGTCACCAACACACCGAAGTCATGGCCGGGCTGTGGATACGGCCATGGAAGACTTGGTCCTGACCACTGATTGGGAATCCGTTTTACGCAAACGAAATATCTGATTGATAGTGAGACGGGACATGAGTTGTGAATGAAGCTCTCCGAATCACTACCGAGTAAATGACAGGTCAGCAGAAAATGTGGCTGTAGATCGTTTGAGGGACAATCAGCAAGCATTGGCTGTGTCTGCAGAACACAATCACTTGTTATGGGAAAAACTTCAGGATCCTACCAAACAATAGGCAGGTATCCCCACCTCACAAGTACCATTCCGGGTAGAACTGCGCACTAAAAAACGACCAATCCTGATGACCATTGGGGTGCGATCTTTGGGAACCGAACGGTGGCCTTCCATGATCCTCGACTGGCTCAGTCCATATTCTATTTTTACCTGATCAAGTTTTGACATGTCCTCTGGTTGCTATTTCAAAAGACAAGTAGATGCCCGAATCCGATCACTCCTTACAAGACACCGTCGGGCGTCGGTTGAGGCCATACGACCTCTAACCGACTTCCCAACGCTGAGCGTCTCCCATTTCATTTGAAACGGTTCACAACATTCTGCTATCGACGCCGACGGAAGCTGAATACCATCATGCCGACAACCACCAAGCATAGGGTGGATGGCTCGGGCACTCCAACAGTCGGTGTGTCCACGAGAACGAAATTGCCAATCACGGCCGAGTCGTTTAAAGTTTTGGCAAAAACAAACAGCTCGCGACCGATTAACTCTGGCGCGTCCAATTCGATCGAAGGTGTATTGTCGTCTGCCACACCATCGAAGAGCAGAACAAGTTCTTCTCCTTTTTCAAATTGACGTTTTCCTAAATCAAACATTCGCACGAGGCCCTTTTGATTTAATTCGTCCCAAGTTGGTCCATTCAACTGTGGCAATTCCAGACCTAAATCATCGACAACAGCCACACCAAACTCGACCAACTCCGCAGGGGTTGCCAAGGTGTTAGTCAGTCGTAGGCCATGACCTTTCACTAACTGACGACCATTGGTTCTGAGACCCTCCTCTTCCGGAATCGCAGAAGATACACCGACAACTTCCGTCAGTAGATATTCGTTGACATTCAGCAAGGGAGCACTACTAGTGGCTCCACCCGGATGTTGAACTTCTGCCGACACCACAGTCCAATCCCACACATCCTGCTCCAACCCGACGTGAATCACGTCACCTGGTGCGAACGGACTGGCTACACCTCCCACTTCCGGATTGCTCCACACATGCAACAGATCGTCTTTGGCATTTGCACCCACTGGCGAGTTTGTGTACGTATTGAAATGACGCATGGATCCACCGTCGTAACGCCATAGCGGATTGGGGTTGTTCGTTCCAGTGGTTTGGATCTCAAATCCTGCGGTTGGCAGACCCGCAATATTTTGATAATCCCAGTTGGCATGTAATCCACGAAATCCCATCGGGGTGTTCGACGTACTATTGAACGTCACCGTCGCCGAGGTCGTCTGCACTCCTTGCATCGTATCTGCTGAATTCCGCCACAAGCCTGAATCCGGACCGGCCTGTGCCCAAATACTCCCACTCGCTAAGGGTGCCGCGTCAATCGTAATGTCTGCCGGCCCTGAGGTCACTTCCGTGAAATTCAGATTGGTCGTGCCATAGACATAATTGTAGGCCGCCAGCTCATCCTGGCTCAAAATTTGGTTGTAATCCCCACTGTTAATCCAGCTCCGCATCACTTCGTTATTCTGGTCGCTTTGCACGACAAGGCCGGTTGTGGTTGTAACATAATTACGGTTGCTGTTATCCGCCTGGTTGGGATGGTGAAGTCCCAGTATGTGCCCAATTTCATGAACTGCAATCGAACGAATGTCACCAAAGGGCTGGGCACCGTTCGACCGATTATAGGAGTAAACAGAACCGGCTGGTGTTGTTGATGCCTGGTCCCATTGATCAAAAGCCATACGAACCTGATTACGGATTTGATTGTTATTAGTAAAGCTCGAATCGAAGCGATAGGTGATATTCGTGTTTGCCGCAGTTGGATTTCCCCAAGACCAAAAGTCATTAGGATTGTTAATCAAATTAGAAAAACCCGAAGGTTCTACCGAGCTGTCACTGGTAAAAGTGCTAAAGCCATACAACATGGCCGGCTGCGCACCCAAGAATAGCACAAAACAAAACAGAACCTGGCACAAGCTGTGGGGTTTATTCAATCGTGCTTGAATCATGTCCACACGCCCCTTCGCACTTCGAATACAAGACATCAAAAAAGATTGCAAATAGGCATTCATAAGCTTCTCCAAAATTAGAAAACGTGATTTTCCTGTTGTGTCATCCATTACTGGGTGAACACTTACTTCCTTAGTAAGCAACATAAACACTTGCGGCGACGCGCGCGTAATGCACGGCCCTACCATATCGGTTGTTTTGGGCTCTCGTGTTCCACCGTCACCATCTCTTCCAAACAAAACTCGAAATACACTGGGCCCTAGTGTTTTCCGATATTAATAAACAAATCCATCACCTTATCCCTATCGTTGGAACTAAGATTGCTGGACTGTTCGTTTATGATTCCATGAAAAAGGTTTTTCATTGGACGGATCAAGAAACGATCGACTCATGACTCGAAAGACAACCTTCTCGAAATTCGGTTAAAAATTATCATGCCAGGGCAAGACCGAATCTTGAAAACATGAACGTTCATTTGGCAACGTTGTTGATAGTACTGTCCCCCTATGCACCACACTCCTCCAGCTTGGTGCCAAGACAAGCGACAACATGTGCCCAGAAGATCTGGCCCGTTGAAGTAGCATGGATTCTGTGCTCTTCCCGTTAAAATCGTTTACCGAGATCTAAAGGCAGAAATGACCAGTCCACAAACCGAACGGATCTGCCGCGAATCAGTGAATGAAATGTCGGACAGTCTGCATCATCCACGTAATACGTGCACATGACAGACAATAGACACCTATCAGTACTACGATCCGCTTCAGCGAATCCTGCTCGGAAAAAAAAATTTTTTTCTGAGGGGGGAGAGGTAGGAGAGGACCTATCCCTTTAGCTAGGAGACCGTCCGCTGGTGAAGTATCAACAGTGGCATCTATACAGAAGTGTTTTCACACCATGAAAACAATCAAAAAGTAGTGGCAACCTGACATTCGCTACGGTCATCTTCGAGAAAGCCCGTCCTGTAGCAGCTGCAACAGTTAAGAGATGAAACGGATCAACCAGATCTTTGATTTGGACCCCGTTTCATGCCTGGCACATGGAGACCCAACCGAAACAGTAACTTTGCGTGCACCTTCTTAGGGGCGTGAACAAGAGAATGCCAGGTCATAGTAGGTTGGGGCGACCACCGACTGTCAGAACATCATCGGCCAATAGCAGCTATCTGTGCGGGGGGGCTCGTCAGGCTACCGAGCCGTACACAATGCCGCAAGTGAAAATCGCACGCTCCTGACACCTGTGCTGGATCACTGCAAATCCGAGGGGATCCGTTCTGCGCCGAAGACAGACTGGGCGACGACGAAGTTCTCCTGGTGTCTCAGTAAACACAGGAACAATCTCGCCTTCCACAAGTCCTCTTAACGACGCAGTTGGAATCGTCATGAAGCAGGATGAAAAAAGTAAATCCGTTACTGAGGCATATCTAGCCCATCGCCTCTATCGCTCGGATGTTCGGGCAAGAATTCCTGTTTGTGAGAAAACAAGTTCTCCTGCCTACGACGGATTTGTCGGATTCGATTTCCGGAAAAGAACGCATCAATCGCATTAATCTCTTCCGCGCGACAATCGTCCCGCTGTTTGGCCAACGACTCTCGCGCTTCACTCGGCACGCTACGATGGTGCCTGTGGAAACCACGGTTCCCCCGACGGTGTTCACCCTTTCCGTCTTTTCTTCCGCCCAACCAATTAAAGTAAAGCGCCGTGTTCTTGTTATGGTGAGGATGGCGATCATCCTTTGCATCCGCATCACCAACGTCGGAAGCGGCAACCGCATTGGCTGACAGACGAACACCACTGATTATTGACAAATTGTCCGAAACGACATTTTGGGGATCAATCGGGTAATTTTGGGAGACAATGATTAGCGTGCCATCGTTTATCAAATCTCCGCGGACATTACCAGCCAATAGGGCGTTGGTACCATTATTCAGCTTAAGGTTCTGAACCGATCCATTACCATCCAATAGGAACGTCCCCTCTGACACTTCAACATCCGTTGCATTTCCACCGACAACGAGTCGACCACCACCCGACTTGTTTAACACGGTATTGCTAGCCACATCGCACCAAACTACAAGTTGACTATTTCCAGCAACCACAATCTCACCTGTAGTGATTTCCAAATTACCTTCCTTCAACGTATAACGGCCATCGACCATCACGGAGTTCACCGTCGTGGTTGTATCACGAACCAAGTGAATATACTGCTCCGAAGTTGTTGCCGGAAGACTCAGATCATCCCCGATCCCAATGGGATTGGGTAAAACGTCAACTACGCCATTTACCGTCCAGTTATTGGGATCTCCCCAACTAATGCCATCACCTGGAACACCACTCGGTATATCTCCGTCCCATGTCGTATCCCTTGGTCCGACGATTAGCTGGTGATCTTCTACTTCACCCACACGCATCACGCCATCCGTCGTCCCTGTGCCATCCGGTCCCAGAACTAGATTTTCGTCCGAGAATCGCCAACGTGAAAATGTCTCTCCCATTTCGTTTACTGGTGGAACAGGAAAATGGAGCAAGTTAATACCGGGAACCAATGGTTCGGCGGCAAAGATTTGTTCGGCAGGTGCCCAATGACCGTCGATATTGAAATCAACCCAGGCATTCAAAAATCCCTGAACGCTTGCATGGACGCTTACGGACGCCATACCTCCTGCAAGGATTGGTGTGACAAAAATCACTCCATCTTCATCGTCACTACCGTCGAATAAATCGTCCCCTTCAGCAGACAATGACGGTTGGCCATCTATTTCACCGTCTACAAAATCTCCCAGATAAGTGACCCCGTCAATGCGGTGCACAGCGCCGTAATGTGCTGATAACGTCGGATATGGTCCGTCCGGGGCATCTCCGTAATCGAAATAATCATTCGGCTGGTCGATTTCAATCTCGTGTCTATAATCTTCGACTTCACCGATGTGAATTCCCGTGACAAACGGAGTTCCTGTCCCTTCGGGTGTCAGCATCAATTTCTTTTGCGTGTAACGCCAACGCGAATAAGTTTCTCCTGACGCCAATCCAGTAGGAACCAGAAACGATTTAAGATTGACTCCAGCGGCCAAGGGCTCGGCAGCAAAGATCTGCTCCGGAGGATCCCAAACACCATTGATATTGAAGTCAACCCAGGCGTTCAAATAGCCATCCGCGCTGGCAATGATTTCCACATGAGCCATACCTCCGGGAACGAACGGCGTGACAAAAATAACACCATCCTCATCGTCGTTGGCATCCAAGACATCATCGCCATCGGCCCCTACCGTGGGTTGACCATCCGCATCCGCATCCACACCGTGTCCCAAGAAAAATTTCTCGTCGATCTGATGTACCGCCCCATGATGAGCGATCAACGTCGGATAAGGCTCGTCAGGAGCGTCCCCGTAATCCAAATTTCCACCGGGCTGATCCTGACTGATCTCGTTCCTGTAATCCTCTACTTCACCACCAAGTAAGGAACCATCAGACGTACCGGTCCCATTCGGTGCAAGAATCAGGTTGTCACGTGTGAAACGCCAACGCGAATAGGTTTCTCCCGGCGTGGCTGTCGCTGGGACGGCGAACGAAAGATTATTGACTCCCGTACCCAACGGCTGGGCAGCATAGATGCGTTCGGCGGGACTCCAGTGACCGTCCCCATCAAAATCTACCCAAGCGTTTAAGTGACCGGATAAATTTGCGACAACGTCTACCGTCGCTATCCCCCCAGGAACCAGTGGTGTCAGGAACGTTACACCGTCCCCATCGTCGTTTCCATCAGTATCATCTCCGTCGGCGTCAACCGTGGGTTGTCCATCGGGATCTGCGTCTACACTACTTCCTAAAAAGAATACATTGTCAATCCGGTGTACCGCGCCGTCATTGACAGCTAATGTTGGATAAGGCTCATCGGGAGCGTCTCCATAATCTAAATAATCATTAGGCTGATCGTACTCGATCTTGTTCCTGTAATCCTCTACTTCACCTGCGTGAACCCTGCCAGTCAAGCTACCGGTGCGGTCAGGAGCAAGAACCAGTTTCTCTTTGGTAAACCGCCATCGTGAAAATGTGTTACCCAAAACGGCATGCGTTGGAACCAAAAAACTAAGTACGTTGCCCCCCATGTTCAACGGTTCGGCCGTAAAGATCTGTTCGACAGGACTCCAATGACCGTCAGCATCCACATCGAGCCAGGCATTCAGGTAACCGGGCACGTTGGCATGGACATTCACGCTGGCCATCGCGCCAGGAGTCAATGGCGTTAAAAAGGTTACACCATCCTCATCATCATTTCCGTCTAGTAGATCGTCTCCTTGGGCAGTCGCAGATGGCTGCCCATTCCATTCACTGTCCACCGAGTTACCCAGGAAAGTCACCCCGTCGATCCGGTGCATTGCACCACCATGGAAAGACAACGTGGGATAAGGCAGATCACGTGCATCTCCCCAGTCCAGCCTTTTGATGGGAATAATTTCCACACCATCCAGGATACCCCATAACGAAAGATCTCCCTGATAAACCAATAATTCTTGAGACAAACTCTGCCCGGAGAGTTTAGTGATCGGCAAATCGACATCACTGGCAGGAATCTCATCATTCTGATCAATGACAATGCCTACAGAAACTGGATTAGCAGGCCCAACCACTAAGGGGCCTCCGGAATCACCTTCTGTGGTCGAATTCGCAAATTGGATATCAAAAAGCAAGTCCTGCGAAGAATCAGCAACCAAAACACCATCTTGATTGATGAGACTCATCGATCCGACTGATGGATTATGATTGGTACCACCACGCAACGTGACTTGAACAGGCCCCAGATCAGGATGATCTCCCTCTAGAAATAAACTGACAATCTCGGTATCCACTGTCTGTCCGCGCCCCAACGGAGGCACAACCGACTGTGTCGTTCCATCTGCACCTACTGCGTAATGTGGCGTGACCGCAGCTGTATCCGAATCGATCATCGCCCCGTAAGCGACCTCGGCCAGACCAATCACATCAATCGACGTGGAAGTATTTTGTCCGATGGGAATGACCACAATCTCCCAATCCCAATCGAAAGGAACAATAACAATCGGCGGCAATTTTTCCTGGATAAACACCATGTAATCTTCGACCTCGCCGTCTCCGACCGGCCCTTCCGGTGTCAGGCCGCCGCCACTGCTTAAACGGAAGCGAGCATACGTTGGATCATTGGGGCCTGGTTTTGCACTGGTGGGGACCACAAAACTAAGGAAATTGGATCCTGCCACCAAAGGTTGGCTGGCAAAAATCTGGTCAGCCAGATCCCACGTACCACTGGCATCGAAGTCGACCCAGGCATCCAACATGCCGTCCGCAGAAGCGATGACCTCGACTTTGGCAATTTGTCCCGGCACGAGTGCCGTAAGAAAACGAACACCGTCCTCATCATCGTTGAAATCGAACAGGTCATCACCCACGGCATTCAGGGAAGGTTGTCCATCACGGTCGGGATCCACTGCGGCTCCCAGATGGAAACCAGGCCGTATGACATGACGGGCGCCGTTGTTTGCCAGCAAAACTGGGTAGGACGGATCAGGAGCATCTCCGAAATCTATGTTTCTATCCTGATCACCATCCCCAATCCTGTTCTTATAATCTTCAACTTCACCCACATGCAGTATGCCATCGGCGGTTCCTGTAGCATCCGGTGCCAAAACCAACTTGTCACGTGTAAAACGCCAACGGGAAAACGTCGCACCCGGCACTGCAGTTGTAGGAACCGCAAAGGTTCTTACGTTCATGCCAGCGTTCAACGGTTCGGCAGCATAGATGCGTTCGGCGGGACTCCAGTGACCGTCCCCATCAAAATCTACCCAGGCATTCAAATAACCATCTACACTAGCTTCCACATGCACGGTAGCCATCCCACCGGGGACAAACGGCGTGATAAACGTGACTCCATCTTCATCATCAAAAGCATCGAAAACATCGTCTCCGTGAGCAGCAGGTGATGGCTGGCCATCGATATCACCGTCAACGTAGGTGCCCAGATAGGTCACGCCATCAATAGCATGACGGGCGCCGTTGTGCATCGCTAACGTGGGATACCAGAACCCCATGGATTCGCGATGGGGCGCGTCTCCCCAATCGCTGGCCTGTGTCGTATCTCCTATATCCTCCACAAACACGGCATAATCTTCGACTTCACCATCCCGGGCGTGTCCCTCCGGTAGCAAAGCACCAACACTGCTGAATCGGAAACGAGCGTAAGAAGGATCATTGGGTGCCGATAGCGCACCTGCTGGTACGTTGAAATTCAAAACATTGACCCCCGCCCCCAGCGCCTGACTGGCAAATATCTGGTCGGCCGGATCCCACGCTCCGTTACGGTCCCAATCAATCCAAGCATCGAGTTTTCCATCAGCCGTGGCACTCACTTCGATCGTGGCAGGACTTCCTGGAACAAGTGGTGTCATGAAGTTGACACCATCTTCATCATCAAGGCCATCTAGTAAATCGTCTCCATCGGCAAACAGCGCAGGCTGTCCATCACTATCCCTATCGATAGCGGCTCCCAGATGATACCCAGATTTTATGGTGTGCCGGCCACCGTTGTTCGCTAGTAAAACTGGATAAGTGGGATCGATAGCGTCGCCATAATCCAATTCATCGTTTGACTGACCCTGGTCAATACAAATCTGATCAATCCAAAATTCCTGTCCACCGATCTGAAAAGTACCTGGACTAATATTTCCGTTCAGTTCCATCTCCCACAAGTATCCTCCCGTGTTGACAACAGTCGGCGTCACACCAGCACCAGAGGTAATCGCAGAAGGAACCAGCACATTCTGGAACAACCCGTTCCAACCCACGTTGATATTGCCACCGTAGGAACC
>JAKVBZ010000131.1 GCA_022448645.1 Pirellulaceae bacterium | reverse complement strand
CGACGAGTTTCTCCTGAAAGACCGGGCGGATTGTTTAGGTATAGCACGGGGTCCCCAACAGAACGAAACTTCACACCCTGGTATTTGGTAGGCAGAAAACCGCTTCCCCACAAACGATCGTACAACGGCTGCCCTTTGTTCCCTGATATCATCGCGACGAACGCGGGCAAATTATCGTTGTCGCTACCCAGCCCGTACGTCACCCACGATCCCATACTGGGCCGACCCGCCAATTCTGCCCCGGTCTGAAAAAAAGTAATCGCCGGATCGTGATTAATCGCCTCGGTATGCACCGATTTAACAAAGCAGAGCTGGTCGGCAATACGAGCCGTGTGAGGCAACAATTCGCTCACCCAAGCCCCAGATTCACCGTGCTGGGAAAACTTGAAGGCACTGGGTGCGATTGGAAACGACGTTTGCGAAGCCGTCATGGTCGTGAGACGCTGGCCTTGACGCACCGAATCCGGCAATTCGGTATTCCGCAATGCCTCGAGTTTCGGTTTGTAGTCAAACAGGTCTGGCTGTGACGGTGCCCCTGACTGAAACAAGTAGATCACACGCTGCGCTCGACCAGCGAAATGGGGAAGTCCTGGCAGACCAGACGAGTTCGCACCAGCCGCGTGAACCCCCTGATCCCGTGACAACAAAGAATACAGCGCCGCCGTGCCCAGACCCATCGAAGTCTGCCGCAAGAAGCGCCGTCGTGCTAATTGGTGTGGATCGTTCGCTTCGAACATCACAGTCATGGTTATTCTCTCGTAATGACTTCGTCCAGGTTTAGAAGCAAATTCATAACGATGGTGTAGGCAGCTAAATCTGTCGAGTTTAGAGAGGTGTCCGGAGATGAGTCCCCAAAATGAATCAGTTGTTCACTCAACCCTTGTGAATCACCTTCATAAAAGTCACGATGATGACGAACCGCTTCCAACAAAATTTGCAATTCCTGCTGTTGCGGGTATCGCGAAGTGAGCAGACGGAACGCGTAAATCAAACGCGACTCGTCCGTTGCACCACCCGCCACTAAGACTCGTTGGGCCAACGCCCTGGCAGCTTCGACAAACGCAACGTCATTCATAAGATTCAAAGCTTGCAATGGCGTGTTTGTCCGAGACATCCGCACCGAACACATCTCACGCTGAGGCGCATCCATAACCAACATTCCAGGTGGTGCTACCGTTCGTTTCCAGTAAGTGTAAAGGCTGCGTCGGTAAAGCGAAGGACCAAAATCAGGCACATAACGTGACGCTTCCAATGTCAATTCCACCCACAGGCCAGGCGGCTGATAGGGTTTTACCGACGGACCTCCCACATGCTCCACCAACAAGCCACTGCTCGCTAGTGCAAGGTCCCGAATCATTTCAGCGGGCAAGCGATACCGACTGCCTCGGGACAGCAACCGGTTGTCTCTATCCAGTTGAAGTTTTTCAGGCGTGACCACAGACGACTGCCGATAAGTAGCACTCGTAACGATGGATCGGTACAGGGATTTCACGTCCCACTGAGTTCGTCTCAATTCTATCGCCAACCAATCCAGAAGTGCTGGATGGCTTGGTTTTTCGCCTTGGGAACCGAAATCCTCAGGGGTCCCCACCAATCCTTGTCCGAAGATCAACTGCCATGTCCGATTAACAGCGACGCGGGCAGTCAACGGATTTGCGTCGTCTAACAACCAGTGTGCCAGCCCCAGCCGATTTCGCAACCCATCTTCGGGAAACTGCGGCAAGCTGGCGGGCACGTTCGCAAACACCTGTTTTCCAGGTTGGTCGTATTGCCCGCGCACCAAGACATACGTGTCTCGAGGCGTGTCCATTTCTTCCATCACCATCACCGTGCTCACTTTGTCGAACAGTTGCTTCCGCAAAGCCTGCAAATTGGCAAGGTGGTCGAACGCAAAACCAATGACCGGTGACGCGTGAAATTTCAAATAGTATTGCCGGAGTTTCCACTGCTGTCGATCGGACAACTCCGAATGGGGAGCCACCAATAGCTCATCCGTGGATTCAGCCACGGATAACGTGCGCACTTCCTTCGACTGCAAAACTCGATCAAACAAGCGAACGTCATCGATGCGTCCATGAAACCGTTCCTGCGTGCCGCGCGATCCAATACGAAACGGCTCGTCGGCCATGAAGGGCTGTTGCAAATCATTAACAATCACCTCCAGCTCCAACGGTTCTCCGTCCAAGTACAGCACGATACCCCCGAACAGCTTCGAACCGTCGTAAGTACTGACGACGTGCTGCCATTGCTCTGGCGTGACTTTCCGCACGGAGCGCACTCGCAGACAATCGTCCAACCAGCGCCGCACCACATTGACGTGAATGTGGCCATCATGAAGCTCGACAGAAAATCCTTTGCGTTCGTTTGTATCCGACTCCATGCGTGAGACAATCGCACCTCCGGCAGAAGCATCTGGATAAATCCAGGCCACGACGGAAAACGGGTCCTCGTAGTCATAAGCAGCCACATCTCCAACTTCTACATACGTCGATCCGTCGAACATTACCGCCTGTCCCAAACGCCCCGCAATCAGTTCTGGGGTTCCTTCCCAATGAGACATTTCATCAGGTCCTTCTGGCCCGATGATCTGGTGCAAATCATCCAAAAGTACGCGGACTTCAGGTTCATCGACGATACCTTTGTCGTATAGCGGACTTGCTGGGCGATCTGTTCGTTCGGCAAGCCCGGTACGAACCTGGTCTGTCCAAACTGACAGGTTTTCTTGAATCATTGGTTCCAAAGCGTGCAATTCCGACTCGACTGTCTGAATCTGCTGATCCAGTTGCTCCAGCTCACGACCTTCTGCCGGCGTGGGTGCCTTGATATTAGGAACAGCATTCCCCCATTTACGAGCCTTGCCACGTTCAGGCACGTTGTTAAAAAACGCAAAGAACTGATAAAAGTCTTGCTGGGTTAAAGGATCGTACTTATGGTCGTGACAGCGAGCACATCCCAAAGTCAATCCCAACCACACCGTCGAAGTTGTTTCGACGCGATCCACCACGTATTCGACGCGGTATTCTTCTGGGATGATACCTCCCTCGGCGTTCCCCCGATGATTTCGGTGGAATGCCGTAGCAATCCTTTGTTCCAAGGTTGGATTGGGGAGCAAGTCTCCTGCACATTGTTCGATGGTAAATTGATCGAACGGCATGCCAGCATTGAACGCGTCAATAACCCAATCACGCCACCGCCACATTTGGCGGGGGCCGTCCATCTGATAGCCGCTCGTGTCGGAAAAGCGGGCTGCATTCAACCATTCGACAGCCATGCGTTCGCCATACCGCGGGGACGCCAACAAACGGTCAATCGCTCGCTCGTACGCGACTGGGGAATCATCCGACAAATAAGAGTCCAGAAATGCCACCTGCGGTGGCAGGCCTGTCAAGTCAAACGACGCACGTCGCAGCAAGGTTTCACGACTAGCCTCAGCAGCCGGGGATAGCGTCCCGTGTTGCAGGCGGTCCCACACGAATGCATCTAATGGATCCCGGACCCAGGCGTTCGCAACAGCAGCGGGCAATGCTGGACGTGTTGGCGGCACAAATGACCACAGTCGGTTCCAACTAGCCCCCGCATCAATCCACTGTTGAATTCGCTGAATCTCATCGTCGACGAGCTGCCGAGCTTCGTCGACCGGTGGCATACGTTGATCTGGATCTTCATGCGTCAAACGTTGATACAAGACACTCTCGGCAGCATTGCCCGCCACAATCAGTGCTTGATCACCCAGAGTGGCAAACAACCCTTCTCGAGTGTCCAACCTCAAATCAGCTTCTCGCTGCTCTTCGTCAGGCCCGTGACATTGAAAACAGGCATCCGAAAGAATCGGCCGTATGTCACGCTGGAAATCGATTTCATCTGCCGGCGCACGACCCCATGCGAAGGTTACAATAACCATCAAAGCTGCCAGTGGACATCTAACACGCATCATGATACCCCAAGCCTTCGCAGTACAGTCGCCGGCGAAATCGTTTAAATTCACCTATCACATTATAAGTCATTGGGCTGGCCGCACGGAATTTGCCCCAGGAATCGCCGGAAGCTACCAGTCCAGCACAATTGCCACAGGGTCCAACAGGCAACAACACCATAGCCAATAACGAACCCGAGACCAATAAATACCACCTATCCCAGTAGGTAGAGACGCACCCCCAGGGAACCCACGCGGCCGATGTTCGGCTCCCACAACCGGAAGCACTCGATTCTTATGCGGGATTCCGTCTCAAATGCAGCCGAACCATCCTGAGTTCGTATTTCCGCCGGTAACGAACATGCCCACCCCGCCTGCCTTCGGGAAAACGCACGCCCGAAACGAGCGTCCTTTATCATAACCATTCTTAACGTCAATGCGACCAGGTGATTCCCCCAAACTCCACTGCCAAATCTCCTCCAATGCGGTTACAATAAAACCAATGAAAAAACCGTTGGCAAACCATATTTAAGGTTCCACACGGTGTTTAGCCTATCGTCCCGCTTCCACAGCTTTTTGTCTGGAAACCTTAGTATCCATGGGCAAAGACCCGCTATTCGATCCCTACCACAAATGGTTGGGTATCCCGCCAGACGAGCGACCGCTGGACTTCTATCGACTATTGGGTGTGCCGCGTTTCGAATCTGACTCTGAGGTGATCGCGAGTGCCGCGGGACGACAGATGGCTCACGTCAAGTCTTTCGGCAAAGGTCCGCAAGCTGATATCGCACGAAAGGTTTTCAATGAATTGGCCAAGGCTCGCACCTGCCTTTTAGATGCGTCTGCCAAGGCAGCTTATGACCGCAAACTTCGAGACCGGCTATCCGAAAAACATGGGTCAACCGCTGACCCAAAACTGGCTAGAAATCCAACCAACAAAACCTCTCCCGATCCATCCCCCACAAAGCCATTAACGATCGACGTCACGGACGGTTACACGGATTCTAATCGCGTTTCGGATCGGCTCTCTCGATCTCATCAACGCGACAGCAACATCAAGACAATCGTCAGTGTAATCAGTACTCTGTCGATGATCTGTATCACCTGCATACTGCTTTACGTCCTACTGGCTCGATCCCAGCCGAAATACGACTTCCTGAACTTATTCCCAGAAACTCAACCAGCCACTGTGAGGAACACGGACGTTCCATCGACCAACCAGTCGACATCCACCGGAGGCAAGATTCCGCCGTTGAGCGACTCGCCACCCCAAACCCACACAGATTCAACAGCCAGCACACCATCCACTGCTGAAACACCCTCCGCAGCGTCAGCGGCGTTACAATCCCCAGAGGATGCCGTGGCATCTGGCCCAGTGCCAACAGACAAACTGCCTCAAACAGACAATAACAACGCAGCTTTCTCCGTAGAACCAATTACAGGCGAAGAATACGACGCGTCATCGGAACTGATTTTACCGACAGAAAACCACCTCGTTGGCCTGCCTTTCGCAGTAAACCTCACCCTGCCTGCAATGGGGCCAGTGGAATTTGGCGATTTTGCCGGACCCGTCCTGCAAGACATAGGGTTGGAACTGATTCCTCCCTACGTGCTGGCCAAACGCGGCCAACAATTCTTCGCACATCCGGTCTCACCTGACACCTACAACAGACAGTGGTTGGTATTCTTCGCTAGTCATGACGAGCGTGAAGCGTTGCTCGCATCGGACGGCCAGTCACAAGACCTAAAACCTTTGGCCAACGTCTCCTGTGAACAAGACGGCAAGTTATTGTTCCAATGGACCGAGGAAGCTACTGAAAAACATTGGGAAAAGCTCTGCAATTACTCCATTGCCTGGAATGAACACGAACACAAACACTGGACGCAGCTTCGCCTGATCGAATCCGGACAACCAATCAACATCAAACCCAAGGCCAAATCCCACCAGCAACGACTCTCTATCCCAGCCTCTGTGTCGGCCAAGCACATGTATCTGGAGGTCATTTTAACAGGATTTCCGCCACTCGAAGTGGTTACGGGATCCCCTGGGCAACTTGCTGAGCACGAAGAGTTGAAATGGCGAGTCAAGGACTTGAACTACCTTGGCTTGTCAGTTTCTTGGCACAGCCGCGGAAAACAACTCGTCATAGAAGCGACCCCATCCTATGAACTTATCGCCGACGAGACTCAAGCGTTTCCGTTGTCTTCGAATGCCGCAGCCAAGAGGAAAACGTTTTGCAAGGCCAACCTAAAGAAATTGGAAAAGGAATTACAGAAACATCGCGAGGCGAGAAAGCCCTTATCAAAACAGATAATCAAAGCAACTCGCTTGCCCATGACACAAAACGGTGTGCGATCCAAAGTACTGGTCGCTCAGCGCAAACAGGCCATCGACGTCGCGTTGTCCGCCGAAACGGCCAACAACGCGGCCATCAATAAACTTGAAGAAATCCTGCCTGCACTACGCGAAGACAACGAACGAATTCCTCACATCGAACAATTCATCACCGTTTGCCGCCAGGGCGCTACCGTTGGATTTCGAATTTACTGCCCTCTCGATGGTCACAGGCTCATTCTGCACGAAGCGTTGGCCAAGCCTGCGGAATAACAATGAAGCCATTGATCTGACCTCAGAATGAAGCCAACGTCTGCCACCTTTATTCCTGACGAGAAACGATTGTCCTACACGTTCGTACCGCGAATGGTAGTAATATTCGCATTGCTTCATGTGATTGTCGACATCATAGCCTCACAGACGATGCCCGTCTGGCCTGAATTGGGGCGGCAGCTATCCCTCAGGGGGCCCGGCATTCATTGGGTGATTGTCCTTTGGTTGCTGACCACTTCGCTCATGCAAGTGGTGTTTGGCTACCTAAGCGATCGCATTCGGATGAAGTATCTGATCTGGTTCGCGCCGCTGGTGGCAGCGGCTGCTCTGAGCCTTGTCGGACTGACGAATTCTGTTTTCGTCGCTTGCCTACTAATTGCCGTTGGTGGTACGGCCACAGCCGCGTTTCATCCAGAAGCAGTCTCCATGTGTGGAGCTTCCATGCCAACGCATCGCAGCCGCGCCATTTCAGTTTTTGTCATGGGAGGATTTTTGGGCCAGATGGCTGGCCCAGCCTATTCAGGTTGGATCGTACACTCATGGGGAATCGGTGGACTGTCGGTCGGCCTAGTATGGGCACTACCTGGCATTTTGGTTTTAAGGGCTTTCGCACGCAGAACAGCCGATACCCCCTCGCAATCAATTCCCACAACCCCAGACGCAACACCTTCTCATCATGCTCCCTGGCTGTTGTTAAGCTCCATTCTTTCCATTCAAACCTTGAGAACCGTAAGTGCAACCGGAGTACCGCTCACGTTGGCATTCCTGCTTGACGAACAAGGCTCAAACACTTTCCAGATTGGTAAGTTCCAAAGTGTGTTCAACGGAGGTATTGGGTTCGGGGGCCTGGTATGTGCTTTCCTCTTTAAACAGAGACACGAACACAGTGTCCTGGTCTGGATGCCCATCTTAGGCGCCGTCCCCCTAGGAATGCTAGCAATCTCTACGGGATGGGCTATGACTGCTGCACTAGCTATCTCCGCACTGACCGTCGGCATCGCGATGCCCATCATGATCAGCTACGGACAACAATTGGTCCCCACGGCAGAACGCCTGGCAAGCTCGATGGTGATGGGTGCCAGCTGGGGAATTGGGGGCTGTTTCGCCACAGTACTGGTAGGCTCGATGCGTCATTGGACACACCCAGAATACGTCTATCTCGTACTGGCATTTTGCTCTGCTCTATCGGGGGTCTTATCACTGTTTCTTCCCAACGTCAGTAAAGAAACCTAGAAGCGCAAGAAAAGACCTCAAACGTATCCAACGTAGCGGTTCAACCTCACCAAAATTTGATTTGAGACGCCTTGAAACAGTGCCCAGACCACCGAAGCGTTTCCTCTTCTCCCCTGAAACTGCTAGCGGCCTTTGTGTAATACACCCTCCACGGAGTACAGTCCCTTCGTTTTGCCGTTAAACAGTTTGACTTGACCGCTTTGGTGGCCACTCCTATACTCCGTCCGCCGAATTTAGACCCACCATTACGAAACATGGAGAGACAACCAATGGCCGGCCAGGACGTGCTTATGTCGACAAATCGTGCTTCATTTTGGACTCCGCGCAAACGGTTTGCAATCGTCGCTGCATTGACCATCTCAACATGCATTGCCATCCGGTGGTTGGACGGAGCACAGCAATCCGATGGTGCTCAGAAACAGTCTACTTTGATGGCACAGGCTAGTTCCACCAAAACAAAAGCAAATGTCGTAGCCGTGATCAATGGCAAGCCATTTTCGCATAACGATCTAGCTCGAGAATGTTTAAAACGCCATGGGACTGAGGTATTGGAAAACCTGGTCAACAAGGCGATCCTGCTCCAGGAATGCGAACGGCTGAAAGTCCGAATCACACGCGAAGAAGTCGAACAAGAAATCGACTCGATGGCCACAAAATTCGGACTTCCCAAGGCCCGCTGGCTTGAAATGTTGCAACAAGAGCGTGGCATCACCTCCCTGCAATACCGTGCTGACATCATATGGCCAACACTCGCTCTACGACGACTTGGCGTGGAAACGATGGTCATTAGTGACGAAGCATTACAACAATCTTATGAATCGCATTACGGCCCCAAAGTTCATGTGCGAATGATCTCTGTAAGTCAGCAGGAAAAGGCTCAACGGATTCACGATCAGCTTCGAGAGAATCCGGAGCTCTTCGCTCGTTTGGCGATGGACGAATCCGAAGACAGCAACAGTGCAGCCTACGGTGGTGTGGTACCTCCCATTCGCCGGCACATGGGCAATCCCGAACTGGAGTCGGTCGCCTTCGCTTTAAAGCCCGGTGAAATTTCGCAACTTTTGTTCGTGGCCAACCAGTTTATTATCTTAAAGTGTGAAAAACACCTAGAGGCCATCGAGGTTTCTCGCCAGGACTTGCCAGTGATTACGGCCCGGCTTGAAGAAAAAATTCGTCGTGAGAAAGAACGCTCCGTGGCGACGGACACCTTTGAACGACTTCAAAAAGAGGCTCAACCACAGATCTTTTTCAACGACCCCAAACTCAGAAAAGAGCATCCCGGAGTCGCGGCTATCGTGGGTGGCCAACCGATCAAAGTCAATCAATTGGCAAACGCATGTGTTCAACGACACGGAACAGAGATTCTGGACATCGAAATCAATCGGCGATTGTTACAGCAGGAACTCCGTCAACACAAACTGGTGATCAATCAAAGCGACATCGACACAGAGATTCGGCGAGCAGCACGGGCATTTGGCATCACCACTCCCGACGGTTCGGCTGACATAGAACGTTGGTTGACGATGGTCATTGAAGAAGAAGAGGTTACAAAGCCTATCTATATCAGCGATGTTGTCTGGCCAACGGTGGCCTTAAAGAAGCTTGTCAGTCACAAAGTCACTGTGAGTGAGGAAGACTTGAAGAAAGGGTTTCAAGCCAATTACGGCGAACGCGTCGAATGCTTGGCAATCGTACTGACCGACCAGCGACTTGCAACGCAAGTCCATCAAAAGGCAAAAAAGACAGATTCGACGGAAAACTTTGGCCACCTGGCATCCGTTTATTCCATCGAACCGGTTTCACGCAACAACCATGGAAGGATCCCGCCGATCGCACGTTACTCGGGCCAACCTCACGTGGAAAAAATTGCTTTCAGCTTACAGTCGGGTGAAATATCACCCGTCATCGCTAGCCGCGATCGCTTTATCATCCTACGTTGTGTAGGGCGCACCAAACCGATTACGAAGCAACTAACGGCTGTGCGTGAACTTTTGTACGAAGACCTGCTCGAAAAGAAGATTCGTATCGAAATGGCTCAACACTTCGACCTAGTCCGTGAGAAAGCCCAAATTGACAACTATCTTGCTAAAACTTCGCAATCGGGCCGTGAGCAGCCATCAAGACGTGCTACAGCAGCTACAAAGCGCCAGCAGCCGACTGCCAGGACGTTACCAAACGCTGGACCGGTTGCCCCCGCCTCGGCAACCGTCCCGGTCAACAACGTACAGCGCCGCTAATCCAGCCGCTGATACAAGCCCCTTTCACTGATCGAGCGATGCCACTCCCCCTGGGATGTGACGCGTCTTTCCTGGAGACTCATCAGGAACGGTACGACAGTTTGCCCCGCCAAGGCGGCAAAGCCCCTTCTGGGCTACACCAGACGTGGTCACTATCGACGCTGCAAGAGAGAGAGTGCCTTGTTAGCAGCGATTCACATTCCGAATTTCACGCCGGACAGGATGCCGCGATTAGATCTAGTTGATTTCCCAGGCGACAATGACCCAGACGGAATCGATTTGCTGGGTTATCCCTGGCTTTACCACGAGCTTGGGCATTTGTTACTTGGGCGAAAGGCTTTGTCTGAGCTGACCACAATCGTCACTCCGGACACCATC
>JAKVBZ010000130.1 GCA_022448645.1 Pirellulaceae bacterium | reverse complement strand
TGTGTCCGGCGGCGTGTCGGTTTGACACGGCGTACCCGAGAGGACTCGCGGCGATCGTAATTGTCATCTTGCATTGTGAATTCTTGGTCGTGGGAAAACATTGGCTAGTTACCCTTTCATCTAGTTTTGAATCTTGTCTCTTTCACGATGACAGGGGTAAATGCAAAGAGTATGCCAACCGTCAAAATACCCTATTTTTAAGCAGTTTTCAGCCAAATCGTCGCTGTAACGGGGCCTTTTCCATATCTAAATTTTTCGGGACCAAGTACAAGCCGATGTCTCACTTAGGCTTTAAAATCACCGATTTGGTGAACAGAAGATTGGCTTGAACGCAAACCTTTTCTCTAGAACAGTTTGCGAAAATAAAACCTAGCTCGAACTAGCTTTAGTGCCACCTTCCCGAGCACCTCATATGAACCGTAAGTACCTATTTAACAGGTACTTACAGGACGTTTCACCAATATAGTGAGACACATCACCACTTTGGTGAAGCTTGTCGAAAGTGTCGCGGTTTGGATTTCGCGCACCAACCACCTCTCACAAGCTGGTCAGATGCGCAGGTTGAAACCTGACACAGCGACCACTCGTAAGTCGAACTCATCCTGACATACGACCCTTGTGCATCGCGCAAACAGATCGTCATACAGGCCGTTCAACTCCTGTCGAGGAGCTGGCGCAATCATTTATGAGAACAGGGTTTAGGCACTAAACTGCGCAACAGTGAACGAGTACTGTCGGAATTGGTTGTCCGATGTCGTTCACCCATGAATTTGCGACCACAATATCCAGCAACACGACCGATGTCCGCCTTTCAAAGGCCCACACGCAGCCAACGTCGCACTAGACAGATTGGCACAAACCCTGTTTTTCCATTGGCTTAGTAAATCTCGCTATAAGTCAACTGTTCTCCCAGTGGATGAGCCACCAAATCTTTTGACGACTCAAGTAGCTCATCTCGCATTCTCACCCTTACACAAATCCTCCATAACGTCTTTTCTCATATATCCTTAATGAACCCCAGTTAAGCTCAGCAGACATTTACAGAGGCCCAATGATGGAACCGGGTGTCCCCCGAACCGAACTGCAACGTAAGCGACCGAAATCGCCATTCGCTCGTTCGATTTGGCCCGGAAGCCTTTGTAATTCCCCATGCCTAATGAACTGGCCTGCAATTAAATGCAAATGCCATACCAAATATTGGGAGATGGTGAGCAGACCTGCTTTGCTAACCGGACTGACGCCCAAAGCTGTTGCGCCAGAATCGAATGACGGCCCCCGCTCAGCTAGCGATCTATCGCGACAAGCCAGCCAGCAGTAGCAGCAATCAAGCGGAAAACCTTCAAAGGTTGGCAAAATCGAAAAAAACTTACTATTTGTTGTGATCCGCAACCGATCATCAAATTACTGGTCTGAAAATGGTTTGTAGTCAAGGCACGGGGGGGTGCATCTGGCAAACAGACCATTTTGCAACGAAAACTCGCAAGAAATCGGCAAAAGCCCCCCCTCCACATCCGACTCATTGAAATCGCCAATATGACCGCTGAACCTTGTTTGTCTCAGGCGAACCTTTCACCAGAGATCCTACGAGGAACGAAGCCAGGGCTACGGCGAGAACAGCTTGTTTTGCCTGGAGCTACGGCGACAGGCCCCAAGGAGGGAATGAATGCGAAATTTTGTCACCACAATAGCTACGCTCACGTTATGGACGGTAGCCGTCACGGCCATTCGCGCTGACGACGAAAGCATCGCACACAAGATCCATACTGGATTGAGGGCTCAACAAGACGCTGGGCTACTCCAGGATTTTGACTTAAATGTACGAGTTGAAGAGGGTGTCGTGTGGATGAAAGGAGTCGTTTCCGAAAAAGAGCAACGGGTCTTGATATTAGAAATGGCCCGTCGTGTAGACGACGTACAGAAAGTCGTGAATGAGATCGCCGTTAGTGAAACAGTGGCACCCATTGCGGCCACGGGCACCGTTTCAGCCGAAACCACCCTTCCGGTTCAGCCAAATTTGGATGACAACACGCCAAATCCATTGGTGACTACAACGCAACATGAAAGCGCCCCTTTGCAACCGGTGCCAGTGGCTCGTGCTAACGCTGCCGCTTTCCAGCAACGACCAGCAGCTAGGGGGCCACAGCAAACTCCCGTCGCTTTTGCTCGAGCCAACACGCGGTTAGCTCAAACCAGCACCGGCGCTGCCAGTTACAACGGCTTGGGCACTCCATTGACCGCGAATGTTCCAGGAGCCGACGGTGCCGTGGTTCCAGCACGATTTGACCACGCAAACATGCCGGGTTACGCCTGGCCCAGCTATGCTCCGCATCCCAACTATGCCGCGTTGGCCTATCCGAAGCAATATTCGGCTGCCGCATGGCCTTACATCGGTCCGTTTTACCCCTACCCCCAAGTACCGTTGGGTTGGCGTAAAGTCACGCTTGAATGGGACGATGGCTGGTGGTTCCTAGATTTCCAAAGCAAATAAGGCTCCTTTGAAGGCTGCCTTTTATCCACTTTCGCTAATTCTTTTTCCTGAGTTACCAGTTCGTCTGGTGAAAACTAGTATCGAGTGGGCCAGACGAGCTAGCGGGTTGGCGATCAAAATGGCGGAAAGCCTAAAGCTGCACCAACGGGTCACGACTTTTGGTTCCCCGAGTAAACCATCTACTAAGCTACTAGCTCGGTAGGTAGCTTCGGTGTTGTAATCTGTTGCATGATTTTGTGGAAAAATCCGCAAGATCACCCCAAGTTAACACGATAACAAGGGGTAGGTCTTGCTGGTCCAACGCAAGCTCATCGAGCGCAAGGAGTCCGCTATGAATGCCACAAGGACGTTACACACCACGTTGGTTCTTTCCACACTACTCTGCATCACAGCAGGTGGTTGTGTGAGTGCTTCTTACGGTCCAAGCATTCCGATTCCAATTCCTGTTAGCCCGTGGTTGCAGGAGAAAGAAGAAGACCAGGCCTGGGAACGCGAAAGGTACGACCGCGTTCCGATCCTGGGCCCATTGACCCAGGGTGGTCCAGCAGTCGCATTAGATGCGCCAACGGACGACGAAGTCATTAGGGCCTTGGAAAAAGCGAGACCGGTTGAGAGGAGCGTTCCATTCCTCTGGACGCGACAACGAAACGACGTAAAAATCGTCAAAGAAAAAATTTCCGACTATGTCGATCCGCCGCGTGTCTACCCCATGATTGGCCCTGCTCAGCAGCATCATGCCCACTACAAATGCACCATTTACTTTGAAGAAGTCACACGCAATGGCTGGCCCGTGCCATATACAGTGCGCGACGACACTGTCGAAGTGATTTACATTGACCACAACCACCTGCATATGGTGGGGATCGAACCGTAGGCTGTCGTTGTCTTCCGTCCTCTTTGCTAGATGCTCGCTACACGCCTGTTTTTTCACTCTCTCTAGCGATTGGGACAGGCCCCACCAGCATGCTCTCTAAGCATGATCGGTGGGAAAACGGCGATCATGGAAAGCACCTTTTGGGAACGACCGCGCATCCGCCAATCGCTTAGTTCCCGCGCGCAACGTCCAGAAAACGGATCACGCCGTAACAATCACTAATCACCCGGGTCTGCGTAGCGGGAATGCCAGCGGCTTCGGACACTCTTCGCAGTGAATCTTCATCTCGGTAATGCAAATACCAGTTGGCGATCCATTCCCAGTAAGCCCTGGTCGGATTGGTCGGGCCAAAATTGCCTACCAGCATCCGGCCGTGCATGCCGAGACAGTTATACAAGTAACTTAACCATTGGGGTGCCGCCGCGTCAGTCACATAATCCAATTGACCAGGACAGATCAGAAAATCTGCTTTCTGGCTGGGTATCTTGGGGGGAGCGTGGTCCGGTATGCGAAATAGGTTCTCCTGTTGCAAAACGATGCTGACCGGTTGCACATGCCCGTGCAACTGCAAGCGAGTCCGCTCTAGGCTTCTAGCGTCCTGATGAATGACCGTCATCTTGATGGAACCGCGCCAGACTGGCGAGACTTGCTGCAGAAACCGGACCAACTCACAGCCGGATGCTCCGCCAAATAAGATGATGTGGTAGTTCTCTGGCCGTGCTCGCAAGTATGCACGACTGACTTCGTTTGCAATGAGCTCGCTGCGGTCGCGTAGTGCCACGGTCCCGATTTGCTTCAAAAAGTAGTCATCAAATGTTCGCCCCAACGGGTCGCTACAAACGGTTTGGTCTATGATACGATAGAGAAGCTCGTCATCACCTGGTAAATGACGAGGCTTGCATCGAATCCTTGACTGTAACCAACCTCGTCCAAGCCAGTCGCCGGCAATGCGCCAGAGTTCATGCGACAATATCTGGTTATCGGTGCCCCAACCTCCAGTTTCTACAACCGTCGCCAAGCAACGCCGGATAGCGGTGTCCACCATCGCAGCTGCCAGTTGCCGCCTCGACCAGCCATCCGTCCACTCTTCGGCCCTTGTTAATTCCCGTACCAGACGTTCCGCAGCTTCCCGAATCAAACAAATTTGGGCATACATATCGTGCTGCCCAGAGTTTCGGGAAAAAGTTCGACCATAATCGGAACGGCGTACCATGTTGCCCCAATAGTACTGTGACCAAATACATGAACCAAGACAGGTTCGTATTTGGACGGTGGCATGGTATTCTGGGCGGCTGCCGGAAAAGTCCAATCCCCCACTTGATTCGAGGACATCAACATGAGGTGGCTATCCACGGTTTGGTTATTATGTTTTTTGCCACTGTTCGCGGTTAAAACAAGCTTTTGGGTGTGCCATCCAGCCTACGCAGATGCTGGTGAACTGGTCTGCTGGAAGCTCACCAAGGGCCAGCGTTTCGATGTCACGATGAATCAGGAAATGGAGCAAATCACCGTTATTCTGGGTAACGAAGTAAAAGTTCCGCAAACCACTAGGATGGAAATGGCCTGGACCATTAATGAAGTGGACGAGCAGGGTAACTTTCGAATCACTCAAGAAATCAAGCGGCTCAAAGTGGCGACTCAATTACCTGACCAAGGAGAATTAATCTACGACTCAAATGAAGCAGATCCGCCGGCGGGGCTGGCAACACAACTATCAACGATCATGGGACCAATGATCAATGCCCGCATCGAACAAACCATGAGCCCCCAAGGCGAGGTGTGGGACGTAAAGTTTCCCAACGCTGCTCTGGCAGGCCTCCAACAGGCCCCCATACTTAAGAGAATGCTGTCCGACGAAATGATGAAGAAGTCCTTTGCCCTCTCGTCACCGGAATTCCCCAAAGAAGCATTGGCAAAAGGACAAATGTGGCAAACAAATGCCGAAACCAAATCGCCTTTGGGTGTGATGAAGGTCACGAATTCCTATACCTACGGCGGTACCGTCCAACGCGCGGGCAAGAACTTCGAACTGATGGGCGTCACGGTGAATACAGTGTTCGGCGCAGATGGTAATACACTGGGGACCAAAGTTGAAGTCAAGGATCAGGTGAGCGAAGGTCAAATTCTTTTTGACAATGAAAATGGATATTTGGTGGAATCCAAGGTCAAAACGAACATGACGATGCTGATCACAGCATTCGGTCAATCTATGGACCAAAAAACCGAGGCGACTCAAACGCTCACTTTTACACCCGTGGAACAGGAAAGCTTAAAATAACCGGAGGGATCAACTCTGCGTCAGCTCGGCAACGGCCGCCTGAGAATGACGGACCAAATCTTCATAATCCTGCGACTCGATTTCCTCGCCCATCAATTCGACGTCAAGCCATCCTTGATAACCACCCGCGCTCAAGTCAGCCAGAATCTGTTTCAACGGCAACATTCCTTCGCCAAGTCGGCAACGGTTTTGTTCTCCGCTAGGAGGTCCCTTAGCATCGCCTAAATGGACAATTCCTATCTGCGGGGCAATTTCCTGAACACGAGCCAGAGTTTCCTGACAATGGCCCAAGTGGTACGTGTCGAATACCAGTTTCACGGCTCGAGAACCAACCGCCTCGAGCAACGCCAGCGTGTCGTCTAGACCGGTCAGATAAGTCCATTCTGCACAACATCCGGCGTGCATAGGTTCTACCGCAAGTTGCACGTTGACATCGTCGGCAAAATCGCCCAGCTCCTTCAAAGCACCTACCGTTAGTCGACGAGCATGATTGGAAGTATGTCCTCCTCGTGATCCCGTATAGATTACTAGACAATCTGCTCCCAGCTGAGATGCCAAACCGATAGCGTCTTGCGCATCTTCGACGCTTTCCTGATGAGTCCGGCCTTCACTGCCGGTAAACCCGCCTGCCCATAATAAGCTGGAAACCCGCAACCCATGATCCCGGATTAATTCAACGCCCTTTTCTTCACCGAAATCCGACAACTTTTGCCGCCAGACACCGATCGCCGGAATACGGGCTGCAACGTACTGTTGAACATCCTCTTCAAATGTCCAGCGATACGTCGTCATCTCATTGATGGAAAGCCGTTCCATCACAGAAGTCACAGGCTAGGTCTCCCATTTCCCAGTGTTACTGGAATAGATTTCCGAAACCGACTGCCAGAATCTGAGGTTTGAATCCGTTGGAAAATCCCAGTCTAGAATATCGAAGTTACCAGAAGCTTGATTGCAACCAAGCTGCCACATTATCGACTTTTGGTGCGAGGCTGTAAAGAATGATATTATCGTGTGCCACAACTTAACAATGATCGCTGGATCCATTCTGATGCAATCATCGCACTAGAATAAAAAGTTTTTTGTTTGGTGGTGCCGCCTGAAAACCCAACACGTCCACTAGGCGTTCCCCTCAGTAAATAGCAAGTTTCGCCACAGAAATCGTCATTGACTGGGAAGTGTCGTCACCGGTGAAGGACGTAGGAGCGAGGCAGGCAACTTACAACGCTTCATTTTCATCCAAGGATCCAACAAAAAAGCTGGAGAAAGACGATTTCGCCAGGTGTAGGAAGCGACGACCTATTTGACACCTTTTTCTCGCAGGTCCAGGGTTTCGAGCCACTTGGTCTCGTCCCATTGGGGATCCCATTTTTTGGTCAGTCCAGCGTGGAAGTTTTTTATGTGGTCAGTACCGCGCTATTCGGCGTCCACCGAACTAGCTAACAACACAGCGATGAATGCCTGCCACATTGGTCAAATTACCAAAAGGGTGCATCACCTGAATCGCCCGACATCCCTTCCTTCTTAGGATGTACACCAACCTCAACAGCCCCGCCCCCCACAGAAACTCGGGTTTCGATCCTCTGGGAAACCCTGACGCTAGCGTGCCGAGCTCCTCTGGTTGCCACCACTTCTACACAATCCCGGGAAACATGTAACGCTATCACGGGCTGGGCAATCGGCAAAATCGGCCAATCCGAAAGGGTTGACGGATCTTACTCAACTTTCGCCGGCGGAATTTCCGATAGAACCGGCATAGACTAAATCCGCGACCTACAGGCGGACCGGCAAGTTTTGCATTCCACTAGTGCGAGATGGAAAACCTACCATGTGGCAACTATCTGTTTTGATGAAATGGGTCGCTTTGTCCGCGTTGTTCGTGGCGATGTGCTTCGGCTCGTCCGCCGCCAACGAACCGTACTCCCACGGGACTCCTTTCGTGAGCCCGCTTGAGTTCGATCCTGACTTTCAGTTATTTAAACCGTTTGACCCGGACACATACGGAGGACGGCAAATCAACCGCATTGGTTGGTTTTTCAACTTCGACCGAATGTACATTGGGGTTTCTCGCCCAGAAACCGGAGGCACCGATGGATTGGCTGGAGAGGTGCTCGCACAAAATCCTGGCCGGGACGAAAATGCTACCCAACTTCCACAGCCGGTCGATTTCACAGTGCCGCAGATCGCCGATACGTATGATTTCACTTACGGCAACCGAATCGATATCGGATTCATGACCGAGGAAGATCACGGCTGGCTCGTCTCGTTCATTTCTGTCAACAACCCTAACGAGGTTTTCGCTGAAAATAATTATACAAATGGGGTTCCCGGTGAACCTCAACCGGTACAGGACATGTTGTCATTGCCTAACGCCCAGGTTTACGGAGACCTTTTGGGCGATTGGTTGGGTACCCACGACGTTTCCATTAATTCAGGCACGTTCAACTCGTTCGAGATCACAAAGCTATTTCGCTTACCACGCTTGCACAACAACGTCTTGATCGAACCGATGGTTGGTTTGCGATACATCGAGTTCCGAGACTTGTATTTTGCAAATACCGTGCATTTCGGAGAGGTGGTCGCTAACGACCCGAACGCTGCGGCTGGCGGTGACCCGAACGACACGGACGACGCTGATGCGGGGGACGGCACCCTCTTCATTGGCGAATTCGACAGATTTTCCGGCTTCACCAAGAACGACATGCTTGCTGGTCAAATTGGTTTTCGAGCGACTGGCATGCGTGGTCCTTGGCAGCTCAGCGCCCAGGTGAGGGCTTTCAGCGGCGTCAACTATCAGTTCTTCCAACGAAATCACCGTAAAGAACTACAGTCGGGCGGAGGTGAAGGTGATGACGGAGGAGGCGACGACGGGGGTGGAGGCGATGACGGAGGGGGAGACGGAGAGGTGGAAGGAGGTGAAGTCACCATCATTGCCCATGACGAAGAGCTTCCCTTCGACCGTCACATTACCACCCGACGGGCAGAATTAGAAGAGACGGAACTGATGTTTGGCTCAGAATTACGGTTCGATGCATCGTACTTCTTATGGAGAGACGTAGCCATCAATTTCGGTTTCGAGACCGTCATCATCGGCCGCGGAGTGGCTCGAGGTTTCGACGTCGACAACGACGAAAGCCTGGTGATGTTTGGCGGCACATTAGGCGTCGTCGTCAATCGCTAACGGCCTGCGCAACAGGCAGCGACTGTTTAGAAAATCAACAGACAGATACCTACTCTGCAATTCACACCGCAAGTAGCTTCGCCGAATACTTCTCGCTAATGACTCGTCGCTATTGACTCGTCATCACAGCAATCATTCCGACACAGCTAACTCTCTCAGTTCATCGAGTTCTACACCGAGCCGATGTCGTAGAGGACTTTCCGGTCTCAGCTGATCGATTAATTCCTCGGCCTTGTCGAATTCTTCTTGGCCAAATCCAGGTGATTGAAACAGTTTGCGGAAACTACGCTCAACAGTCTGTTCAGTCAGCAACTTGGAGCCTTTCTCTTGAGGAAGCAAAAATAAGGGCATGTCAGCCCAGCCATGTTCACTCTTTCATTGTAGGCAACCAGCCATCCGATTCAATAGCAAAGTGGCAAAAATGGCGGAAGCGCATGGGAATCGAACCCACCGGCCACACGGTTAACGTACGGCCCAACGGTTTTGAAGACCGCGCCCAACACCAGTTGTGGAAGCGCTTCCGTAGAGTAATTTCAACTGTTCATTCATCACAGGTACAGTTTTGCAGACACCAACCTACGATTCTACCCGTC
This sequence comes from Pirellulaceae bacterium, assembly GCA_022448645.1. The sequence continues at coordinate 984 of JAKVBZ010000130.1, read as the reverse complement.
TACCTGGTCGGCTGGTGGACGCCATTCGGCAAACTCTACCGCCGCCGCCCAGTTGGCAAAACCCGTAAAAGTTCCCAAACAGGTCCGACCCATGGCTATCGTCTTTGAGAACCTTTTCAATTTAGAACAGGGACTTCTCCGATTCGCGACCACAAAATTAAAACCGCCACCCGGACCGTTTTTTTGTAGAGTCCATGTTTGCAGGCCGCCTGCTATTCTTCCGAGGATTTCCTGCGATACGCACCTGCGGGATGGAAGTACGGTTCCAGTATAAGGTGTCGTTTGCCGGGATCGTCCGCCGTGCGAGCTCGAAGCTCGGGAGATGGGTCACATCCGGGCCAATTGACCATGTAAGAAGTACCATACTGATATAAAAGCCACCCGTCTGTCTCAGAATCAGGCGGTTTGATCGCGCGTGAAAGGCTTTCCGTAAAAAGGACCGCAGCTCCTCGCGGCACGGTCATTTCGACCAATGGTTCGATCAAATCGAGCCAGCTGGCGTCGAATGGCAGTGGCAAGTTAGCTTTGTGACTACCGGCAAGCACCGCAAAGCATCCATCTTCGATGTCGACATCCGTCAACGCATAACCGATCTTGATGCTCACACAATGAAATCTGCCATCACGAAACGCCTATTCACTGTACGGCAAGAGTTCCGCACCGCCGTGATGCCAATAGAATACTCCTCCGCTATTACGCGACATGAAACTGGCCGCATCGAGCCGACACGGGTGGCTGATCATGTCACGAACACGAGACAACGAATAGGGCCAATCGATGAGTTCTTCGCCAAAATCACCTTAGGGCAGAACCTGGGAATCGTAGTCAGGCCATCCATTTCCGGCAGGCTTTCCTCCTTGCGCCAATACTTCGCCTGGATGAAGATAGCGTCGTGGAAGCCCACGGGCGGCCAACGCTTCATCGTCAAGTTTTTCCAGTTCGTCGATAGCACAGTTGGCCCGAGTTAGAAAGTCGACAGGTAGT
>JAKVBZ010000013.1 GCA_022448645.1 Pirellulaceae bacterium | reverse complement strand
GATGCAAAACTCCAGGCAAAAACTCTTCGACGTCAGGTCGTACCCCTACCTCGAACACCTGAACTCTATTGTTCGTGTCGAGAACCACTGTCGTGGGCGCTGCCGGAACACCAAAAGCGTCTCGGCCGAATGCTCCCAGATCTCGGACCAACGGTAAATCCACTTGCCATGATTCCAGCAGGCGGTGCAATTCTTCGTCTCCTGGCACCGCACCTTCCGCCCACACCGCCAGAAAACGCACTTTCTGATGATTCTCTTGTGAGTCCGCGACTCGTTGCATAAGCGATAGCACCTCGCGGCACGAAGGATGATCATTGAACCACACAAGGACTTTGTTGATACCTGCCAATTGCGTCGCAGAAATAAGTTCACCACCTACCTCACGGAACTCGAACCGATTCACCGCCTGCCCAAAAATTTTGGTCGGCAACGGTTGAGGTGGAATCACGAAATGCGTCACACGCCGAACCTGTTCTTGCTTCGGCAGCTGGAAGGCGCCGTCAGACCCCGTGACCTGCCAACTCGCTCCGACAAAATCGGCCCGCAATCTAAACCCATCCAAAGCAGGATATTCAAAACGTCGTAATATGAAATCTTTCGCATCGACCCAGAACTCCACGGCGCCTCCTGCGGACTTTGCACCGACGACATAACAGCGGTCATCACCGATCATCTGAGGCGTCTGCAACTCGAGATCTACATCTTCCGCAAATACGTCAGCGAGGGCATCGCTGTCTAATAACAAACGAAGTGATACGGGGAGACCGCCCATGCCACCGTCCAAATGCTCCCACAAAAAGTTGTCGAACTGTAGCATTGCCAAATCCATTTCGCTAGGAGCCGCCACATCCAACGTCTGACGTGACAGGTCGGGAACGCTCGGGTCCATATACCTGGCCCGCAGGCGTTTGCCATCACTCGCCAATAAAATTTCATAAGCGCGAACCCGCAACCGACCTGACCTTTCAAACTGCACAGCAAAAGGAGCGCTCTGCTGCACCTGTTGTTCCGCAGAAATCTGAGTGACGCGAATCACCCCTTGATCGGAATAACTGGTCGCCTGTTGGTATTTTTGGATCATTCCTCGCAGGACTTCAGACGCAGTCATGTCTTGCTCATCGAGCAATTCTCTAGGGGAACGAAACACTTGTGCGGCAATGACGGCCACGATCACCAAAGTAACACTTGTAAAAACGGCAACACGCATCCTTGCCTCCGAATCTTGTCGTAATCCGTGCCCTCCTGATGGCGGATGGAGTTCCAGCATCAGTTTGGCTTGACCGCTACTTCGACCAGCGACGATTATCGTGTAAGATAGCTTCGCCCGTAAAGCTCGACTTTAACGTGCGGCTGAACCGTCAATTTTCGCTAACTGATCATGCTTGGAAATCGTTCCCGTGTCCGGAAAAAACAAATCATTTCTTCCAGCTACTGAGCTACTCGACGACTACCATGCGCTGTGCCAGGAAGCTGGTTTTTTACGACTTCCCCGAACAGTCATTGATCTACATGGAAACGATCGAGCTTCGTTCTTGAACAACTTTTGCACCCATGATGTTGTTAGCCTGTTGCCAGGCCAAGGATGTGAAGCTTTTCTGACGAGCGTACAAGGCAAGATACTCGGCCATATCCTGATATTCTGCAGAAACGAATGCCTGCGTGTGGTGACGGTTGCTGGTCAGGCCGATCACATACTTTGCCATCTTGACCGGTACCTCATTCGAGAGGACGTACAGCTCGTCGACCAAAGCGCGGACATGAGTGTATGGGTAGTCTGCGGCGGCAAAGCGCCGAAAATTTTGGACTCACTTCATGTACCGCTTCCTCAAGAAGTCTGGCAACACTGCGCCAGCAACCTCGCCGGCGCTGAGGTGACAGTATGCCGCTCTGACATGGTTAGAGAGCCTTGCTTTCTCTTGGTAAGTGAATCCTCAGCCGCCTCGGAAGTCACAGGGAAGCTCGAAGAGGCTGGTGGGCGGGCCTGCGACTGTGAAGCTTGGCAGATGTTGCGCCTCGAATCCGGCTGGCCCGAATATGGCACGGACATTACCGAAGACAATCTTCCTCAAGAAGTTGGCCGTGACGCTCAAGCAATTAGTTTCACCAAGGGTTGCTATTTGGGTCAAGAAACAGTGGCTCGCATCGATGCTCTCGGGCACGTCAACTGGTATCTGGCCGTTGTCCAATTTCACAGCCAATCATTGGACCAGCTACCGTCTCCTGGTAGCGAACTCACCGTCGAAGGCAAAGTTGCTGGCCGGCTCACGTCCTCCGTCTATTCTCCTCGAACAGACAGCGTACTGGCACTTGCCTACGTACGCCACGAACACCGATCCCCTGATTCTCAGTTGCAATCCACATCAGGAACCTGTGGCATCATCTCTCCACTGACCACGTAAAGCCGGCTCCACAGCGATCCATCTCTACCTCGAGCAACGGGTGTTAAGCTCCAGATCCTCTTTGCCAGCTGGTACATCCAAACCCAGTGAGCTTGCGAACGTCCTCCACATCTACTGATCCATCCGACTACGATATCGCTGACTGACACGATCAAGCAACCTTCGATCATCCGCAGATAATCCCTCCGAGCCAACCTCGTGCAAGCGAGTCAAGATTTCGTCCATACGGCGTTCCTCGTCTACTTCCTGTTGCTGCTTTTGCTGCTCACGTTGAAGACGACGTTGGGCCAGCCAACGAGTCATAGGCCCTGGACGCCGGGCGGGAGCCGAATCGACACTACGGTCAAGGCTGGTATACCCTTGTGAAAAATCGTATTCAAAAACATCCTCTGGGGCATTGTCATCTTCGGACTGTTCGATTTCGTGTTGTGCCGCAAAGAACAAGAAAATCCCCAGCACGACCAAAGAAAACCAAGTCGGAATGGGGTACATCGGCCCGGACTCACGAAACACGTATGCTGCCACAATCAATGCAAACGCAATCACTTGAGCGACGCGGGCAACACGGTAGGTGGCCACGGATGGACTTAAACCTGGCATAAAGATCAGTAGGATCGCTCGCAGAGCCCAACCTCCGTCTAGCGGAAATACAGGGACAATATTTACCAAAAACAATATCCAGTTGATCCAAAATAACAGCTTTAACGACAGCAGAAACGTCATACCTTGATCAACACCAACCGGGTGTAATGGAGACAGCAGTCCGGTCATCTGCACATAGTCGCCTCCCATCAAATAAATAAGAAATGGCAGTGAAAAAAGACAAATACAAGCGTTTGACAGAGGGCCGGCGACCGCTACCGCCAGATCTCTTGGAGCAATATGGACATGCTGAACGGGGCCCATTTCCCCAAAAGGCCCCAATAGAATCTGGTCAACGTTTGCCCCTAAACGGAGCGCCAGGTGGCAGTGCGTTAACGCGTGCAAAAGCACGCTCAACGACAAGATACCTAAACTTAAAGCCGCTACGCCCGCATAGCCACTGCCATTCGTCCCAAAATCAGCGCGCCAGCCTAAATAGAAAGTAAAAGCCGCAAAGAGTAAGAAAAACACGTGTAGGCGTACACGAATTCCAGCCCAGCGTCCTAAGCTCACACTCCAAGTTGCGTGGTCACGCATAGCACACTACGTCCTTGACCAACCCGCTATCAATGGTTACCCGTGCCTCCGTCACCCCCGTCAGGTAACTCTATCTTGATAAACAACTAACCAGCTCCTATTTTATCAATACCCCAGAAGGCGATCAATGTTTCGGAAAACAATCGCCGTCTTGAACACCGGTTCGCTGCTTGTTTTCACCGCTTGACGGATGCGAATTGCGCAGAACCGCAATGCTACTAGGATAAATTCACCGGCTAAACCATGAATCACGAAGAAGATTTTGTCTTATTGGAAACTCCACGATTTCGCGTCGTCCAAATTAAAGAACCAAGAACGGACGGCACCGTTGGTAAACGTCAAGTCGTCCGCCATCCTGGTGCCGTGACGATTCTGCCTGACTTGGAAGATGGACGCGTTTGTCTCATTCGCAATCGACGCGCTAGCGTCAACAAGTCCCTACTCGAACTACCTGCTGGAACGCTGGAGCCAGGTGAAGATCCTGTGGATTGCGCCAGTCGCGAACTAGCAGAGGAAACTGGCTATCGTTCCAGATCCATGAAACCAATTCACGAATTTTTCCTCTCGCCAGGAATTCTCGACGAACGCATGCATTTGTTTCACGCGCAGAAATTGGTTCCAGGTTCTCCCGAGCGTGAACCCAGTGAACAAATTGAAAATGTCATTCTGTCTTGGGAGGAATCTATCCATTTGATCCGATCCGGTCAAATCGAAGATGCGAAAACGATTGTTGGCTTATTGTACTTCGATCGTTTCCGATTAGGAGATCGTTAACGGAGATCCCTTGGTCATTTCTTATTTCCCCGGCATATGAAGTGTGGATTCCGTTGACACGACCCTGAGGACACGTAGCACTCGAAGATTTTCAGTGAGAGACTATCCCCCCAGACCCTTCGCTTCACTCAGATTGACACGAACCATTCTTCTTCGACATGGACACGCTACCCATGAAGCCGAGTCGCTGCGCGCCATGGATTCAGATACAGCGCTTCCGCCAATAGCTCCGGTGACCCGGGACCGATTCCCGACCGTTCGCGATGCCATTGATCATGAGTTGGGACAAATTCTTCGTTAGCCGGCCAAGGATCAAACGGAGCGAATCCGACGGCGGCTGCAAGTTTCGACGAATCGAGCGTAACGTTACCAGCACGTGGCGGAACAGGGCCAGCTTCGATGCGGGGACACCCCATCAAATGATCCGGATCGTACCCGCCGACTCGGTTCACAATCTGTGCGATCTGATAAAGGCTCAGTCGTCGAGGGCCTCCTGCATGAAATATTCCAGATAAATCACTGCCCAAGACCGTTCTGCACAGCTCATTCAAACAATCCGTGTAAGTCGGCGTGCGAATTTCGTCATAGTAAAGCGTCGCGGGTTTCGACTGTTTGAAACGAGCTTGGATCCAGTCGATCGCACCGGCATGGCCGTTAAAACTAACTCCCATCGGCAGCGAGATGCGCAAGACTGAGTTTCGGGAACTTGCAGCCAATACGATTTTTTCGGCTTCGACCATCGTCTTACCGTAAACTGTCACGGGATCGGTCTGGCATGACTCGGTGTATCCTCCATTGCCAACTCCGGAGAACACCAGGTCAATCGACAAATGAACGAGTCTGGTCTGGTCCGGATCAATGATATGGACCAAATTCTCTACACTTTCAACGTTCGTGCGCCGGGCCAGAGCCGGATCCAACTCACACGATTTTAGAGCGCAATTCCCGGCACAATTGAGAACCGCGGCAAACTGATATTGCTCAAATAATTTCTCAAGACCATCTCGATCTTCAGCATTACACGGCACGATTCCTAGTCCGCGCAACGGCCAATTGTTCACTTGTCGGATCCCGATCACCTGGTCGTCAAAGTGACTTCGAAAGTAGTGAAACGCATTGTACCCAGTAACTCCCGCGACACCTGATATGAGTAGCGGCAATGGTGGATTGGGGGGATGCGGTCGCGAAGTAAACATAAATGAGATTGGAACGGATTTCCATCAAAAGGAACAAACAACCCCAAACAAGCAGGGTAGACGTATTCTAGCAACTGGCAGCCTCACCGATCATCTGCTCCGGACGAATCGGCACGAACGCGACTTACGTCATATTCCGGTTTCATGAGGAGACTCATCATAGTGACGGGGAATTCGCTCTGACAGACGGCAAAGCATTTCATAACATGATGAGCCAGCCTGCTCGGCCAATCGTTCCAAAGCACAAGGTGAATTGGGATCGCAACTGATAAGTTCTACAGCAGTTCCTTTGTCGATCTCTCCCGGAAAATCAGTCACATCAATCACGATCTGATCCATATTCACTTTGCCCAACACCGGCGCGACGAACGACGACTTGTGATCTGCCCACACCACCACCCCAGATTTCCCGCCAAGCGCCAACGGATACCCATCAGCATAACCAACAGGGACCAAGCCCAATCGGCTAGGACGTGTCAAAAGGTGCGTACTGTTGTATCCGACAGGCGTTCCATGATCATATGACTGAAGATGAATAATCTGGCTTCTCCAGGTCACCACCGGTTGCAAATCGGTTTGTGATTCCCGCCCCAAGTCTGGCATTAGTCTGGGACCATAACCATACAGTCCGAGTCCAATCCGTACCATCGCCTGGTGGAAGCAATGATCTCGCAACACACCGAAAGTGTTTGCCGCATGGACCAGCAAGTCTGGTGGGAGATTCTTTCGGTATGAATCCATGGCATGCGATAAACGGCCGAGTTGCTCCTTGCTAAACACCGCATCGTCATCAGCGCCTGCGAAGTGGGTCCCCACTCCAGCGATCCGAACCATATCACTTTGAGCAATCAGATGTAGCGCCTTCTCCAATTGCGACGTGTTCAATCCACCACGACTCATTCCCGTATCTAAATGTAAATGCACGGGGACAGGCACTCCGACCTGCTGCGCGAGTTGTTGGATCACATCGATTTGCTGCAAATCGTGAAGTGTCAAGTGGATTCGCTGGTCGGCCAATGCCTCGTGCATGCCGTTGAATTCGCTCACCGAATGGATTGGCATCAGAACCATCAAAGATGACTTGATCCCTTCACGTTCTATAACAGCCGCTTGGGCAACCGAATAGACGGCGAGAAAATCGACCCCCAGACGGACCAACTCCTTGGCAATCGGCACAGCTCCCAAGCCATAAGCATCCGCTTTGACTACGCCACATAAGCTGACACTCGAACCGATACGATCCCTGAAGAAACGGTAATTATTCTCCAAACGCGCCAAGTTTATTTCCAACCAACTCGTCACGTATCCACCGGTCCTTCCCCCAATGGTAGTTGCTGACACACTTCTGCTGCTCCCAGCTGTTCGTCTTCCGAAACAAAGCCAGGGGTAAACACTTCGTGAATGTAACGCGCATACAGGTAATAGAACACAGGAATCAACACGAGCACCAATACGGTTGCGGCGATCAGCCCGAAGCAAATGCTGGCCGCCATCGGGATTAGGATTTGTGCCTGAAAAGAAGTTTCCAACAGGATGGGAAACAAGCCGGCTACCGTTGTCATGGACGTCAACAATACGGGACGAAAACGCCGTTCTCCGGCTTCCATCAATGCGTCCCGCAACGGTGTACCGGCACGAACCCTGCGGTTGATAAAATCGATCAACACAATGGAATCATTGACCACAACACCCGTCAATGCGATGAGCCCAAACACACTGAATAACGTGATAGGCATCCCCATCAAGGCGTGACCCCAAATAGCTCCGATGGCCCCAAAGGGAATGATGAGCAGGATAAGAATCGGCTGGAAATAAGAACGAAATTGCAAGGTCAACAGCACGAACATGCCAAACATGGCTCCCAGAAAACCAATCTTCAAGCTCTGTAGTGACTGATCGGTTTGTTCCTGTTGCCCTTCCCAGCGAACACGTATGTTCGGGAACTCAGCTTGCATCGTCGCCTGGAATTCACTACCCGGCTGCTTGAGTTGGCCAACGATTCGGCTGGCGTTTTGTAGAGACTCGTCGACGTCCGCTGTAATCGTGATCGAACGAAGCTGATCCATACGGTTGATCTCTGTGTAACCTCGTTGCACCCGCACCTCAACCAATTCGGTTAGCGGAATTTCCGCCTCATCAGGAGTGCGGACCCGAATCTCCTCAAAATCGGCAAGAGATCGACGATCGGATTCAGGATAACGGACCATCAGTTTGACTTCGTGCCTACCACGCTGTAATCGCATCACTTCTTCACCGTAGTAAGAAGCTCGTACCGTACCAGCAAGCATGGACATAGGAATTCCCATCGCGAGTGCCTTTTCCTTCACTTGCAATTGGAATTCCCACTTTCCAGGCTGAGAATCATCGGTAATGTCAAAGACTCCGGAATAGTTGCGTAACACGCCTTTGCAAGCCTCTACCGCCCTCTCCAACTCGTCCATATGTTCTTTACGAGCCAACAACTTGAACTCGATCGGCGTGCCTCCGGGACCGAAATCAGGCGTCCCAAACTTAAGGGTTTCGGCGCCTGGAAACTCACCAGCAGCGCGCCGCCACTCGGCTAGAATGGTTTCACTATGCACCGGCCTGACAGACGAATCAAACATCTCGACTTCTACTAAACCGACATGACTGCCCGTCGCGCGCGCGTCCGGCCCCATCTTTCCTGGAGAGGCAACGTTCCCCACAGTGCGATAGACATATTTGATCAACGGCGTGCCTTGCTCTGCATAATCTGCTTCAATCTTGCGAATCGCATCGGCCAATCGTTGACAAGCTGCGTCGGTGACGCGAGCTGGCGTTCCATCCGGATACAAAACGCGGGCTTCGATCAGATAACTGTCCAATTTGGGCATCAACACCCAAGGGGTTACTCCGGCACGCAACAATCCAAAGGTGACAATCAAAAGCGCAAACGCACCACTGACGACCACCGGCCAATAGGACAACGACCAGTCGAGTGAAGGGTGGTAGATGCGGTGAATAACCCAACGCAAACGTTTCTCCATGAAAACATTCGACCATTTGGACCACGCCACCAGGAAACGAAAGGGAAACAGCACCCTACCCAGCACCGAAAACAACATACTCCGTTCATGGGCTAAATGGCACGGCAAGATAAAGACACTTTCAAACAGAGAGATGACGAGCATCGCAATGACTGCAACAGGCATCACCGCAATGAACTTCCCCATGATTCCAGCTACAAACATGAGTGGAACGAAAGCAATAATCGTCGTACACACAGAAGAGATAACCGCCGGGAGAACTTCAAACGCGCCGCTGACTGCCGCCTCACTCATGCGATCATGGTGCCTGCGATGAGCGTAGATATTTTCACCAATGACAATGGCGTCGTCGACGACGATTCCCAATGCCATCAGGAAAGCGAACATCGAAAGCATGTTTAAGGTATGGCCACCGTATAACAAAACGACAGCAGCCCCCAAAACCGCTGCTGGAATCCCCACTGCCACCCAGAACGCCAACCGCAAATCGAGAAAAATGGCCAACACGAGAAATACTAGCGCTAGTCCCTGCAACCCATTGCGCGTGAGCAGATCCATACGATCACGTACGTTAATGGACTGATCAAACCACGTACTGATCTCATATCCATGTGGCATCTCGTGAGTGGCAACATAGCCTCTCACTCGACGCACAATCTCCAATAAATCTTCGTTCAACGTACGATCGACCGAAATCACTAACGCGGGCTGGCCGTTGATGAAACTAAGCGACGTGTCATCGATAAAATGATCGCGTACCGTTGCCAAATCGCCAATCGTATGGAGGGTTCCACTCGCCGGGTTCCCCAACAGCGGGATCTCTGCAATTTCCTGACCAATCAGTCGCTTATTCATTCCCCGCAATCGTACTTCCTGCGCTGAAGTTTTCATCGTTCCGCCGGGAAGCTCGATATTCTCGCGTCGAATCGTGTCGGCAACATCGCTCAATGTCAAACCGAATCGTCGCAAAGTGGTTTCCGGAACTTCGACGTCGATCTGATAGTTCCGTTCACCGACGATGTTCGCTTGCGACACCGATGGCAGTTGTAACAGGTCCTCGCGAATACCTTCGGCCACATCTCGCAATTCCAATTCAGCCTGAACACGACTTTCCTGATCCAGTCCAACATTGCTGGGGCCAATAACATTCACGCGTATCGCCGGCTGTCGCAGCGTAATCTGCTTGACCTCCGGATCTTCCGCCAATTCTGGAAAGCTGGGAATGCGGTCGATTTCAGAACGGACTTCGTTAAGAATCTTTTGAACATCCGGAACGTCCGCATTCAACTCCAGGATGAGAAACCCGGCACCTTCACGGGCGATCGACATGATTTTGTCGATACCGGCGGTAGCCCTAACGGACTCTTCCAACTTCTGACAGATCCCCTCTTCAACCTCGCTCGGTGAAGCTCCTGGATAGGGAACCGTTACCAGGATGACTTCCAACTCGAACTCAGGAAACACCTCTCGCCGCATGACTCCCAAACTGGCTCCGCCAGTTAACAACAGCGCCACCATGAGCGTATTCATGGCAGGAGTGTTTCGGACAGCCCAGCGGATCAACGAACGCATACGTTTCTACCGAAAAAACCTAGAAGCAATCGTCAAAGTGTGAAATCAATTCGTAGCGTTGGCATCCAAGACAAATTACTGGCCAGAATCGGTTGTTTTGGATTCGGCTTCCACTTCAATACCATCGCGAGCACCCGCCAAAGGTGAAATGACAACTTGGTCGCCGGGCTGCAGTCCGTTGGGACGGGCCGACACTAAGACCGAATCATCAAGGACACGGACCACGTCCACCCTGTCGATCACCAGTTTCCCATCTTGAAAACGCCAGACCTTGTTGCCCGGACGGATGGCAACCTCAGGTACCGAAATCAATGCCTCTTCGGGATCGATATGCAGAATCACCTTAACGTACATCCCACGCACCAAAACCTTAGGACCCCGCGTCGTGGTACCTGTCTGGCTGGTGACGGATCTGGGCTGGTCGACCACCACCCGACAGGGGACGGTTCTCGTTCGGTCATCTACACCAATGCCGTCGAAACGCACTAGGGTTCCCTGCCACAAGTATTGTTTCCCAGCCAACTCGTAGACCACGGTCGCCGGCGTAGGAGGCACCTGATACCCAAAGGCTTCGTCTCCGCCTTCCTGTTCGGCACGGTCCCGTTTTGACCAGAGCCACACAAGTTGGTCCATGCGAAGCGTGCACTGAACTTCTACAGCCGAAGTATCCTCCATGATGTACAAGACTTGTCCCGGTTGCACATAACTGCCCTGCTCCACAACGTCATCCACGACGACTCCGGTCACAGGTGCCGCTAATTGAGTTCGCTTCAAATCCAAGCGAGCCTTGTCCAAGTTCGCCATCACCAGTCCCCGACCAGCAACCAAACGATTTCGCCGGGACTCGAGTAATCTGTGCTGATTCGTTTGCGCAATAAGGCTGTTCCGTGCCGCAAGCGCGTCTCGCCGCACTCGGTCAATCTGTGAATCCGTAATCACGCCCGATTCAGACATTCGCTCCGTACGACGCAACTCCTTTCGCTGCAGCTGTACGTCTTCCTTCGCGATTTCTATCAACGACTGAACGTTAACCAGTTCGACATCCAACTCTTTTAAATTGGCTTCTGCCTGCTCTAACTCCCTTTCCAAGCGGCGCACCGCCAATTCGTATTCTAAAGAATCGATTTGGATCAACGATGTGGATTCATAGACATACTTACCAGCACGACAGACGTCTGATTTAAAAGTGATCATCCCCGCCACTTCGGCAGACACTTCAATTTCACGAAAAGGAACCACCAAGCCGTCCACCTCGATGTCCAGGCCACCCGAATACGTCAAAGCTGTGACACATTCCACCGTGGGCGGTCCGCCGATTTCGGGATTCGGCACCGCTGCATTCGGTCGGTTTACCAGAACGGCAAAAACAGCCATACCACACCCAAGCAGGAGCGCAGGCAAAGCGAAGCGCAAGGTAGTTTCGCGAAGACTAAATCTATCCATGTGGCTCAATTTCTTATCAATCGCTCAAAGCGTTTTGCATGCACCAGCGAACGCCATCACGGTCGCCTGGAAGCACTCTCTATATCACTCGATGCCATCCACCACCGTCGAAGAATTCTGGAGGGCAGCCAAACTGAAACCAGCAATATGTTCTCCCAATTGTGTTGCGGTGTAATGTTCGACATATTCATCGCCCCCAACCAACAATCGAACCACAGACTCGGCAATGCGGTAATACACACATTGACCAACGATACTGAATGCCATCTGATGGCGGCGAGCCTCGCTCGTAGAAGCTGGCACCATTTCGTCTAGGATCTGCAACAATTCGTTAAACTGCGGCCTAAAGTAATCTTGCACAAGCTCTTCACAAGCCTGTGTTGGCTGAAGTATTTCGCGCATCATCAATCGCGTTTGCCATGTATCCTCTTCACCCCCTAGCAAACGCATGGCAAAGGTTTCGATGAAAAGTCTCAATTTATCTTCCGCTCGAGCTTCCACGGGCCACTGCGGCGGAGGTACTTGGTCGAACCGCCTGCGATGAGCCTCCTTAACAGATTCGATGTACAATCGCTGCTTATCTCCAAAGTGATAATTCACACTCGCCAGGTTCACACTTGCTGCTTGACAGATATCTCGCACGGTTGCATCTCGAAAGCCCTTGTCCGCGAACACCGGACCGGCCGCATTAAGAATCCGGCTTCGTGTACCGGCAGATTCCGTTTCCTCACAAGCCATCTGGTGACGTTGTGCAGCCATCGGCAGTTTCTCTCTTCCCATCGGTCGACGTCGAGGAACGTGAAGGTCCGGACCAAATCATTCCATCGGCCGCCCAGGCAGATGGCCGTTGTGCGACGGTAAACAGGCCTCTTACACCTCGACCGAGTTTTCAAACGCCTGTTTAAAACAATTGTATACTGGGAAATCGTATCGTCAAAGAGAAAAATAGGATGAGCAGTGTGATCGTTGGCTGATTTCAAAAGAATACTGTCGTTGCCGGTTCTAGTTCTGACGGTCATGACGGTCGCACGATGGGCCATTCTGCTGTGACACCAATTCGTTGACCGTTTGGCAACACACAACTAGCATGAAATATGCGGAACAGGGATCCAGTCCTACACGGTGGAGCCCCCTAGACATTCGATAGAGGCATGCTGATCGAGGGGGACGCTATAGCGTCGTCGTCCTGCGTTAGTATTTCTCAGCCGCAGCGATAAGGTCACTCGCTGGCTTGCTTTTCTAAACGCTACCTCCTTTATTCAAATTTACGCTGTGCCACGCTCTCTGTTCGTCATCATCTGGTGGGCGTCTATGCTGACCCTGTGCGTGTGCCAATCGTCACAGGGGATCGATATCGTGCTCACCTTTAACAGTAGCCAATCGGAATCTCCGAGCTTTGATCCTAACGGGGTGTCGTTGCAACAAATGTTTGGTCAGGCCGAAGCATTCTACGAAGACGTGTTCGAAGATACCGATTCCAATACCACACTAACGATCAATTTCTGGTACGAAGATTTAAACGGTTTGCTGGGCCTTCACGATGTTGTATCTCAGGGGGGTACACCGAATCGCGAAACAGTGGCAAATATTCGGATCAACACCAGAGTGGGCAGCAGTGGGACCGGATCGGAACAGAACTATTTCATCGATGCAACCCCTGGCGATAACACTGAATTTGACATGAAGCAACTGTTGTTTGGTGAATTGACGGCCACTCAACAATCGAACTTCTTTTCGGGCTCCATGCCGAACGAAGTGGAAACTGCATTTGAAGGTCTCCCGACTGTCGAAGCTGCGCAGGGTGTCACCGACTTATTGACGCTAGTTTTGCATGAAGTCGGACATTCCCTAGGGACATCTTCGGGCAACAGTTCCACCACAGCAGAAACCTCTGACGGTGACTACGACGTTGACCCGCTTTTCTTAGGTGGCGCCGTCGCGGGCATTCGTCACGCAACCGGAAACAACGTTGCTCACCTGGCTCACAATTCTGCTTCGTTGTTTCCCACCATCCCCACGGGGAAACGTCGGCTTCCTGGCACAATGGATCTCTTGGCGATGGCATCAGGCCATCAATACTCTCAAATCGACTTGCCGCGTAAAGACTTCCTTGACGGAGCCTCCAACCAATGGGAACCGTCTCGATGGTCCGGAAATCGAGTACCAGACGCCGAGGACGACGCTTTCATTCGAACCATCGCTGCGGATCCCATAATCAGTTTAGTGGGAGACTCCGCGGCCAAAAATCTAACGATCGCTGAATCCGACCAATTAGTCACCTCCGGGCAATCGCTTATTGTCGGCAACGATCTTACTTTAAGCGACAGTGGCACCATGTTGGCCGTCGATCCCGCAAGCCAGCTATCAACTGACCGGATACTAATCAAAGACCAGGCCATGTTGAACGTTTCCGGAGGTTCGGTCAACACATCCGAAATCAGACTGAGCAACGGTGGAATGTTTGAATTGTCGGGCGGTCAGGTGGAGACTGAACAACTTCATCTATCGGATGGTACCTTGACCATGACGGGAGGTTCCTTGGAGGCGACTAACGTCCAGGGACTGTTCGAGATCAGCGGTGGTACGTTTTCCCCAGGACTCTCCCCCGGACAAGCGACCGTACAGGGAGACTACGTGCAGAACTCAGCATCAACTTTAGCCATAGAGTTAAATGGGAACGTGGCTGGCAGCGAATACAACCAGTTGCTGATTTCTGGTTCGGCCTACTTGTCGGGCACACTCGGCATCCAAACAAACTTTACTCCAACCGTAGGCTCCAATCCCGGGGACATCGGCCAGACTTTTGTCATCCTAACACACCACGGTGCTACCGGCAGTTTTGACACGATTGAAAACCGCCATGTGCACACGGGAATTTTTTTGGACATTGAATATCTTCCTAACAGCGTCAGGGCAGGTGCTTGGCAAGCTATCTCAGGAGATGCTGACGGTGATCGCGATATCGACATCACGGACTTCTCAATCCTTTCTTCCCATTTCGCCCCTTCCGGAACGCAGAGCCATTGGATCGCAGGCGACTTCGATGCCGACGGAGACACCGACATCACGGACTACAACTTGCTATCTGGCAATTTCGCACCTCACGGTTATGGCGATGCAGCACTGGTGGACGCGGTTCCCGAACCGTCTACCCTCTTGCTGGCATTTCTTGGTTGGGTCTTATGGATCCACAAGCATTCATCGACACGTCGAACTTTACTCTAAAGCGACCCTAAGCGTCTCCGAGTCCGATCAGCCACGCAGTGACACCTCCCTTTGTAAACAAATCCACCACAGCTACAGCGGCACCTACATTTCACATCAACGCTCTGCAAGCAGCACACGACAGCGCGTGCTACGACGAGGTTCCCGTCGGTAAACGACGCCTTCGCAGCGTTTCCAAGAGTGCCAATAAGTGGTAATATCCATTTGGTCTTGATGCCTCCTACAGAGTTAATTTTCTTTTTGCGGTGCGTACCCCATGCAAACTCGCCCGGTCGTTCAGTTGATGATGATGGGTTGCCTTGTGGGATGGCTGGTGATGACACCACTGTGGACCTTGGCAAAACCGACAAAAGACGGTCGCTACCGCCGAACGGCATCGCCTCAATTCTCAGTGTCGAAATCCTCGGATACGTTTTTTCAGGATGCCTTCCAAGAAGGGCTTCAAGGCAATCGTCCAGCCACGCTCAATAAAACTCGGACCGTTTCGCCCGACGTTGCGACGTCGCCAGCGACACATTCAGATGAAGGTGAGACTAACAGATACGCATGGTCGACAATCATCTCCTCCACCACCATTGAAGACGAAATCAAGAATCTAAGGCAGGCAGTCGACAAGACCATAACAACACCAGGAAAATACCGGGATGGTGGCTTTCGCGATGGTCGAATTCAGTTTTCGCTGCTGGCCATGCTATTCGCCATCATCCATGACTACGACGAAGTTGTTCGTTGGCAGCAGTACGCTTCTTTAGCCCGCGATCGCTTTGCCAAAACTGGCCGCACTTCCAAGGTAGGAAGCTTAGATGCATTTCGCCAAGCCAGCGAAAGTAAATCTGACTTGAACGAACTTGTGCTAGGCAATGGCTTACCATCTTCTGAAACGACTTCACCGAACGATTGGGAACAGATATGCGAGCGGCCACCTCTGATGGGCAGGCTAAAAATTGCTCAACAAGATCGGCTAACCCCCTGGACTGCCGACCCTTCCTCGTTTCGACAATATAACGAGGGCATACTTCACGAAGCAGAACTTGTAGCTGCGATCGCAGTAGCCATGCAACAGGAAGGTTTCGATTTAGCGGACGACGAGGAGTACGTACAATATTGCCAACAACTGCAGCAATCTGCGACGTCATTGGCCGCTGCAGTGCGAGGCAACGACCCAAAAGCAGCCAGAAAAGCCTCCAGTGAAATAGATCAGTCGTGTGACGCCTGCCATAGCGACTATCGTTAGCATCACCGGATTCGGGTTTCTAAACCGCTGGTTCGTTTCACTCCAGAAGACCGTGGCCAGGGAACCGCGATAGGTTGATCGCCCAATCCGTTTGTTCCCCAAATATATATAGCGCGTTCGTCATTGGTGACAACATACGGCTTTCCCGTCAGTTGATTCAGAGACACCGCTTCAGTCGAAGCACCTAAAGTCGTTGACAAACCAAGATGCCATGACTCGCACACGGCTCGATCGAGCGCTAACCGGCGTTGGAGCGACTCGACGTCGGTCAGGAATAAATGGATGGCGATCGCCGGGTACTCCGGTTCTTCCTGCATCCTACTGTACTTCTCGAGTCGCATCCGACTACGTTGTTGACGCTGTTCATACGTCAGCTCAATGTCTCGAATGATCTCATCCATCATGCGAAGATAAAAGTATTGGTCGCTATCAATGCGACTAGCTGCGCTCTGCATTCGATCCATGACTCCGATTTCTCCATAGTGCTGAAGTTCATCGGCTGTGAGAATGGACGCCATGTAACCGTCACGAATTAACTCGTAGGTATGCAAAGTCTGCGCCCGATCGGCGATTAACAAGTCTCTATCACGCGGCCAGAGGTCCAATTGCCTACGAAACCATGATCGCATCTGAGCGTAATCAGAACTACGAAAAGGTCGAGATGCGATCATTTGCTGGAGCAATGCACAGGTTACTCTTCGGCATTCTGCTGCCTGCAATCTAGGTATCACATGCTGCACGTGCGCTAGTTGATGAATCATTTCAAACAGAGAATGAAAAGCAGCCATCACGTCCTGTTGGCGATTCGTGGAAAACGCATGGACAGCGTGAATCTGCTCCCAAGCAAGGTAAACCTGAATCTTGTCCACAAAGCTTAGGTCCACAAGCAATCCTTCTCTGGGAGGCATCGTCAATGGCAGAAATGCATGACCATGTTGATGCCGTAGACCACGACGGACAGCGGAATAATCTTCTTCAAACTTCCGAATCGACGAGGAACAGAAGAAGTTCAGGCTCGGCAGTTGTGGTGTGCCGGCAACTAGCCGCTGCCAACGCCGATGCAATCTTGCCCACTCGGCATCGCTGACGTCACCATTCCAAGCATTTTGGTCAGCAACAAGACCTTCCGACGACTGTACCTTAGAAAACGGGACCAAAGGTTTTCTTTGCTGCTCCAACATGACGGGAGTCATGTGGAGCTTGTCCAGCTTTGCGATTTCACGTCGCAGATTTTTATGCTGAGAAGCTCGCGCTCCGGGCAAACACGCATAGCCAACGGCTTGCTTCCTTCCCTTCTCGGCAGAAGCATCACCGCGTTGACAGCCCAAGGTCCCAATTAGCATTAGGATCAGAGAACCAGCGAAAGCGCCAAGTCGCATAAAAAGGATTATCGACAAACATGTCGATCTACAGCTGCCTCGCCCGCCCCGTTAGTAGCACCGCTGTCTCGATTAACCGACTCTCGATTCTGTTTGCTGCCCAACTTTCTTAAATCGATAAGGCCAGCCAATCCAGCGGACACGAATTCACGTCCAGACACATACCGACCTGGATTAATCCAGCCGTCAATCGCATTTCGGTCAACAGAAAACAACTCGGCAAGCAGCACGTCCATCTCTGTTTCCAGATCGCCAAAATGACGAGCCCACTCTGCGGCTTCGGCCAAGCCAATGTGTTCTTCGCTTTGCCATTTCATCGGATGAAATAGCAACACGCTAAATGGAGTCACAAAACGTTGACGGCAAGCAGCAAAAGGCCACAGCGCAGCCGAAGAACATTCACCTGTTACGATTCCGGTCGCCTTCAGGTCGCGCAGGAGAATAATCGACATTAGCGACATCGCACAATAGGGACTACCGCCCGGCGAGTCGAAAAACAGGGTGCACTCGGCGCCACTTGGTACGCCTAGTAATTGTTGAGTGAGTTCACCTTCATGGTCGGTCAAATCGCCAACGAATGCGATTTCGATCGGCTCATCGGTTTCTACCGGCTCGTCCATTCTTGTTGCGCCCCTTGAACATCAGGAAATTAAAACAATGCCTTGTCCCACAGAACAAAAACTATCTATCTCTTTCTTGCTTCAACAGTACTGTTTTTTTACCTGTCTCGCAAGCAACTAGCAATTTGGCCGATTTTTCTCCTGAAAACGCTCGCTTGCTACGAAATGAGCATTCTGCCGTAGTACAATCCTCAGGAATGTAAAAAGCCAACCCTCGCCACAAAAACTGCCTAATTCCATGACAGAAACCGACTTTCAGCGTCAATACATTGGGGTTTTTGCCAGCCATATTCGACCAACGCAGTAGCTATCCCAAACTTCACTGACACCTAGCCTTATGTATAATTCTATGTACAAATTGGAATGTTGGCGCGGACAGCTCAAAAGTGGTTGAGCAAAACCGGCCTTCTTTCCCAAACAATCGCTGCCAACGGACCTGACTTTACAATCCCCAATGCAGAATTACGTACGGGACCCTGACTAATTTTTTCGAGGCGTCAGTCGGGAAAATTTCGATTTCAGGCCAACACACACTTTTCCATTCACGCTAGCTTGCCGTCCACTCGTAGAGTCTAGAACTGATGGGAATCAAATTTTACTGCCCGCAGGGACACAAACTGCACGTTAAGTCATTTCTTAGCGGCAAGAAGGGAATCTGTCCGCATTGCGGAGCCAAAGTGCGGATTCCCCAAGAAACTGACCAGCAGAAAGATGTCAGTTTTGCAGATATTCCGGAAATTGCAGATATTCCAGAAATGATTGGAAACGAATCGGAAACGCATGCGGCGTTTGCGGAATACGCTCAGACTTCTAGCGAACCGATTCCACCAAGCAGCACACAGCCAGACGAACCACTGGTCCACGAAATTGTGGAACCAGAACACGAATTCATCGGCGAACCACTCACAAACAGTAATCTCACCAACTATCATTCAGTCAGCGGCGATGATGTCGCTCGCCATGGTGCGCTGGCATCCGTGCTCACCTCACCAGCTTTGCTAGAGGCACCGGACGCCGTCTGGTACGTAAGAGCCGGATCCGGAGGCCAATTCGGTCCGGCCACTTCGGCAATCATGCAAACTTGGCTATCAGAAGGTCGTGTGAGAGCCGATGCCATGGTTTGGCGAGAGGGTTGGGAAACCTGGGCACCCGCTCAACAGGTTTTTCCTAGTACTAACATCCAACGGCATCTTATTGCCCCGACTGAACCCGTCACAGCATGGGAGGAAATATCACCTCCGCCTGTGCCTTCCAGATTGGAAGACGCGAATAGTTTGAATCCACAGGATGCTGACAGCAAAAATCTGCCAGAAAACACTTATTTCATAGCGGCAGGAACAGATAGCAACGAGACGTCTGGACTCTCCTCAGCGCGCAGAATATCCCATCGCAAGAAAAAAAACAATCTGTCCCTTCTAATCGTTATATTGCTTGGATTCGGAATCCTGACTCTCATTCCAGCCTTGTTACACGTGCTCAAAAACAGTTAGGCTCGAGTGGGCATTTGTCGTCGGGCTATAATTCCCTGACACCCTCCCATGATTCTGGGCACACCGAATCAGCTTTCTCCCGGGCAGAATTGGTTTCCGAAAACTGGAAACTGAATCATTGAGAGGTTAACCGCTCACGGCCAACACGTCGTCTTAGGATCGTACTCAAACACCTTTCGCCAACTATCACTCCTACCTAACACTCCCCCTGACTGACACCGTAATTTCGGAATCACTGCATCGGTCACTTACACAACGTTGGAACTTCAGACCAGTCGTACTTGCGATGAACATTCAAGACCTACTGGAACACCACTGCATCCAAAAGAATCCGTTCGCGGAAGAAGATGCCCAAACAGATCCAGTCTTTAAAGACGGTTGTGTCCAAGGCACTCATCATCCAGTGTGGGATAAGGTGTTCGGCGATCCGCAAGACCCTTCGACCGCCATTATTTTTGGCGAAAAAGGCTCCGGCAAAACAGCCATGCGTCTTCAAATAGCTCAACATTTGGAGGAGCACAACCAAGCCCACCCCGATGCGCAATTATTCATCATTCACTACGACGACTTTAATCCATTTCTTGATCGTTTCCGCCAGAATCTAGGACGCCACGGACGACGGGTTGAGCGCATGTTGAGCCATTGGAAGCTTTGGGACCACATGGATGGGATTCTGACGCTGGGAATCACTGGTCTAGTGGATAGTATTCTGGATGTACCTAGTCCCAGTCCTCATACACCAAACAACATTAAGGCATCTGGAATCTCTCGACTCAATCGCCACCAGGCTCGCGATTTACTATTACTCGCTGCCTGCTACGACCGCTCGACATCGGAAACAATCTTCGGAAGATGGACCCGGCTTCGAAAAACGCTGAAATTTCGCTCGTTTCAATCTTGGCGACATTTTGCTACCGGTACAACCGGAACCACTCTCGTATTGGCCATCATTGCTGCGTTGGCATATTACGGTCAATGGAATTGGTTACGGCCTTTCTGGCTGTACTTGCTGGTAGTGCTAGCAGCATGGACACCCTGGCTATGGAAGTTCATTCGTTGCCATTGGACGGCCCGAAAAATTGCTCGAAATGTACGCGTTGGGAACATCGAAGTCAGTAATCTGCGAAAAATCCTGTTGAGCTTCAGTAGATCGGAACTGTCAGCTCAGCCGCTACCCGCCTTCGACCGTACTGATGATCGCTACGAACTTTTTGCGAAGCTGCAAAGCGTACTCAATGGAATGGGGTATTCGGGGATCATCGTTCTGGTCGATCGCTTGGACGAACCTCACATTATCAACGGCTCGGCTGACCTCATGAAGGCTTTACTATGGCCCATGCTGGACAATAAATTCCTCAAACAGTCCGGAATCGGCTTAAAACTTATGCTGCCGATTGAGCTCGTTTCTTACGTAGATCGCGAAGACAATATGTTCTTTCAAAGGGCTCGACTCGACAAACAGAATTTGGTGCGGGCATTGGAATGGACAGGCGAGGCGCTGTACGACGTCGCCAATGCCAGGATCAAAGCGTGTGCCAACGACGGAACTTCTCCTACCCTATGTGACCTGTTTGATGATTCCGTGAGCGAGACGCGCATCTTAGACGCATTTCGAACATTGCGTGTTCCTAGACACCTATTCAAATTCCTGTATCGCCTGCTCGTCGCACACGCTACGGCACACACGGATTCTAAGCCCGTGTGGAAAATCCCCAATGAAACATTTGAATCTGTATTGGCTGTTTACCAACGAGAACAAGACGCTTTCGACCGAGGCATTGCCGCCGGATGAGCCCCACCACCAAACAAATAAAAGACCGTTTTTTTCTGTACAAGCATTGACTGAACTTTCACTGGCTGAGTTCGCTGGTTGACTTGCAATCCCGGCTTGACAGTACACGCTACGCTGTTAACCTAAACAACCCAGACTGGATACTTGATTTTGTCGAAAAACGCTCACATTTAATGCCTTCAACTTGAGTGTTTACGCAAAGCAGATCCATCCTACCTTTTTACCACTCCACAAATTCACACCACACAACTAACGAGTTAATGGCTTTCACGTGCATCGTGGGTCATTTCGATTTTTTTCCAGGGGATGTCGCGTGTTGAGGGCTTTCGTAAAGGCCTCGTAGTATCGCGACATCATGTTCACCTTCTGGGGACATTAATTGTAAGGAGAGAATGTGATGCGACAAAGTTTTGTGTACAAGGCTGCCTTTTGTTTGGCGTTCCTCGCTCTTAGTAGTACAGCAAACGCTGGTGGCTTGTTAAAAGGCAAGCTTTTAGATGGTTGTGGCGACAGCTGCAAACCAGCTTGTTCGGTTTCCTGTGAGGCCGATTGCGATGGCTGTGGCCTTTTGAAGTGTGGCATTTTGAAGCACGATGTCTGTGGTCTTTTAAGTGCCCTACGCTCCAAACTGTCCAGCTGCAACATTGGATGCTCTAGCTCCTGTGACGGAGAGGCTCCCGCCGAAGACGCTGGCGACGATGTACCCGACGCCCCGGCTGAAGGTGACGCCGCTGCAGAAACAACCAGTGCCAGTCTTTCCAATCATCCGCAATTTCGTTTTGTCGTTTTCCGACGTTAAGCGACAACTGCCTTGAATCCATACAAGCCGGATTTAAGCGAAAACAACACGTCATCTCAAAAGGTCGAAATCCCAGTGATTTCGGCCTTTTTTTTTGTTCGCCCACGCTGAAACACTCCCCACGACTAGGGGACAGCGACTAAAAATCTCAGTGTAAAACTATCTAGCGCCAGTCTGATGACTTGCTCTCACTCGATCGTTGACATCAAGCAATGTGTGTGGCACTAAAATCTCCAGCGTCCGCAGAAAACACTTCATACACGTTAGAACAATGGCCAGCGAGTCTGGATATCGCATTTCGTTACCGAAGAAATCGAATTCACGATTTCTTGTCCAGCAAGGACTCAAGAGAAATACGCCTACTGCCTGTCCGTCTGTAAACCAAAAGCTCCTACCGGTACGGTAAAGGTTTGCAACGACAAATCCGAGGAACGAACTTGTATCCAACGAGTGGGCTGCCTTGAGACTCAAGCTCCTACCTACAAACGGCGGATCTGTAGTGTGGAAACACAGAGGCGTACTTATACCCACCCTATGACGAAGTACCACACCGAGACACAACAGCAAACCCTCAAAGTGCGGAAGCAGAAAACGGAAAGCTCTCGATGTCAGCTACCCGTTATGACCAGTTTCACGTGGAACCGTTTTACGTAAACATTGCAGCTCCCGGAATCCAGGAGTTTCACGTGAAACAGGCAAAAAGCGCAGCATGTAAGTTTCACGTGAAACTTAGCAAAACGGCCCCCAAATACGGCTGGCCTGTTTTTGAGCCTAGCTCGGCTAGTGTGGGCTGAAGACGCGGGACGTGTATGGCTAGATGCTCGTTCCTGTTTGCTGACACAAGACGCTTCCACCCTGAACTCTGATGTTTCCCCGCTACCGAACCCTCTGAACCACGAACCTCATTCGTTTCCGCAAATCGATGGAGATTCCCGATTAGATGACGTTAAAGTGGTATTTCATCAAATTCCCGTCCGCCACTAGAATCCGCCACCCCCATTCTAAAGATGTTGGAGACCTAAGAGTGGCCCGCGTACTGTGTGTGGCAAACCAAAAAGGAGGCGTGGGAAAGACCACTACGGCGACGAACTTGGCCTACGGGATTGCCCTATCAGGCCGACGCACGTTGCTCGTGGATCTGGATCCACAATGCAATGCCACATCAGGAATGGGCGTCACACCATTAGATCGGCATCCCTTGGTAAGCGAGCGTGCATTGCAGGAATCAGTCAATATCCTGAACCCACCAGATCTAAGTCTCTTGCCAGGAAGTCGAAGTTTCCGGGACATCGAGATCCTGGCAGGACCAGAGCAGGCTCAAGCAAGTCGGTTGCGAGCGCATCTTGCCGGGGACATCCAGGATTTTGAATACGTTTTCATTGACTGTCCTCCCTCGTTGGGACAGCTAACACGAACAGCACTGTCAGCCTCAAATGAGGTGGTAATGCCTATCCAATGTGAATACTTCGCCATGGAAGGGCTAACACAAATGATTCAGGTAATACGCGAAGTGATGAAGGGTTCTGAGACTCATCTAGAATTCGGCGGCATCGTCCTGACGATGTATGACGAGTCGTTAGAGTTAACTCAGGAAGTGGAGGCGGAAGTCAGAGAATTTTTTGGTGAGATCGTATTCAATACCGTCATTCCTCGTGATGTGGCTGTGGCCGAAGCACCAAGCTACGGACGTTCGGTGTTGGAGTACGCACCACGTTCAAGAGGCGCCTGGGCATATACCGAACTATGCCTGGAGGTAATGTGATTCGTACTTTCATACCAGATTCTTTCTGGCATTGGCCATCGAAGCGAGAAAGACTTTTTCGATCCCCAGCAGGAACACAAAAAACAACAGGAAGGATTTGACATGTCGAAAGACCGTCGATTGGGCCGTGGATTAGCCGCACTATTAGGAGAATCGACGACTTTGGAGCACGAGCTCGACGAGCCGTCGCCAACAGAGCCCGTAGAATCTCCGCCTCAACCACGTGTCTTCAACCCCGATGCGGAAGATTTCGAAGAAGTAACTCACCCAACCCCAACTGATCTAGTCATGTTGGGAGTCTACGAAATCGATAACAATCCGTTTCAACCACGGCGAGATTTTACGGAATCGGAAATTGCATCTCTTGCAGAAAGCCTCAAAGAGCACGACATGCTCCAACCTGTGGTTGTAAGGCGTGTTGGCGAGCGATATCAATTGATTTCCGGCGAACGCCGTCTGCGTGCCGCGATCCACGCTGGTTGGAATGAAATTCCTGCCAGAGTTCGAGAAGCTGATGATCGTCTGGTAGCCGAATTGGCCATCGTAGAAAACCTGCAGCGCCAAGATCTCAATCCGATCGAAAAGGCGTTGTCGTTCCAACGCTATATTCAAGAACACGGCTGCACCCAGGGAGACTTGGCTCGTCGCATTAAAATCGATCGTTCCACGATTGCTAACCTCGTCCGACTGATCGAACTACCCACCGGAGTCCAAGACGCGTTGCGTCAAGGCAAGATCTCCACAGGACACGCGCGTGCGTTGCTTCCCTTGGGAGACGAACGGCTTCAGCTCGAATACGCCGCCAGAATTGAGACAGAATCAATCAGCGTTCGCGACATTGAACGCCAGGTTCAAGAACTTATTCGTCAAGACGATGACGAGTTGCCAAGCGACGTACAAAACAATAGCCGCACCAAATCGCGGGCACGCAGCCATCACATCGCCTCTTTGGAACAAAAGTTACGCATTGCCCTTGGAACAAAAGTGGAAATCCGACAGGGATCCCGAGGAAAAGGACGTATCATCGTACACTTTTCCAACGAAAACGAGTTCGACCGAATTCATGAATTACTGGGAGACAGGGACAGTCAGCAAAGTGAAGCCGGTTAAAACCCCATCCCAAAACCTGGGTTTTCAACGTATGGTTTTATGGTTTGGGATGGTACCAGCCATTCGGCTTGTACAGAGTTTGTCGCCTACTGACTGACAGCTGGCGATGGGTCACTACCACATCTTTGGCAAATAACAAACGCAGTCAGGTTGCGATTGCGGAACCGATGCTAGCAAGTTATGATAAGGAGCATCAGTGGGTTTTCCGAGATTCGATCCACGATGGATCGACCATTATTTTCGGGGTGTAGCTCAGCCTGGCTAGAGCGCCTGCTTTGGGAGCAGGAGGTCGCTGGTTCGAGTCCAGTCACCCCGACTTCTTCTTTTCCCGATTCCATTTGAGCGGAAACCAGAATACGTCACACAGCTGGCGACGTACGGTTACGACAGCGGATTAAAAACCAAACCGCTGAGTAGTTTGGGATAGAAATAAGTGCTCTTGGCTGGCATCCGCTCACCCTGGTGGCTTATTTCCCGAACATCGTCCAAAGAGGCAGGCATGACCAAACATGCGAGTTCAAAGTGGCCACCACTTCCAGCTTGGCCCGTCGCATCGCGTCCGACAGCATCTCCATGCTGCAAACCATGCACGACTTCCTCAACGGAGTGTACGTACATGGGACGGGGCAAATCTGTCGTTGCCAACAAATCTTCCATCACCAGTCGGTGAAGAATACTAACGCCCAACTGCCGCCAGCAATCACATTGTTCGCCAGCAAGTTGGTCCATTCGTTCCCGGCCTCCATCAGTAATGGTTGCCAATGTCCATACATCATCTCCCCTGGTATAGAACCCCATCATACCTTGTTCTTGTCTATCAGAGATTTGCTGCCAGACTTGTACGGCCGCTTCTGGACCTCTCCCACATGGCTCCAAACGCATTCTGTCACCGATTCGGTTGGCCAGCGTTTCCGCAGTCATCGTTGGCAGACCGCGAAATAATCGATGTGTGGGCAAAACGAGCATACCAGGATCTTCCATACTGACGCACATCGCCAATACGAAATTCGCAGGATGCTGTTTGTCGATGGCTGATTTTTGAATCAGCTCGTCGGCATAATTACAAGCAGTTTCATATCGATGATGTCCGTCAGCAATGTACAACGGCTGATCCGCCAAAACAGCAGAGACCTGATTGATGATTTCCAGATCGGATACGGACCACATTCGATGCATCACACCTAAATGGTCCTCGGCAGCCACCGGCAACACATTCTGTGTGGCAGCATCGAGCAACTCCTGCGCTACATTCTGAGGATCTGGATAAAGCCCAAATACTGGGCTGAGGTTAGCTTGACAAGCCTGTATTAGTGCCAAGCGATCTCGTTTGGCGGCTGCGTGAGTTTCTTCGTGTGGATAGATCTGACCTTCACCAAACCGCTGTAATTTCACGCCACACATGAAGCCGCGGCGTGTTACTTGAATACCATCGTGGTCAAATTGCTGATGGTATACGTAAAGCGAAGGTTCAGGCTCGCTAACCAGAACTCCCTCTCGAGTCCAATTCCTCAAGAACTGTGCAGCGCGCCGATAACGAGCATCCGCACCCTGATCACCAGGTTCTTCTCGATTAAGAATCAACCGCACAACATTGGCTGAGTGTTTCTTGTACAGCTCGTTTTGCTGGACGGAATCGATCACATCGTAGGGCGGCGCGACGACGTCGGCAAGCGAACCTACATGCCCGAGATCGTAACGCAGGCCACGAAACGGTTGGATTTCTGGCATGCTAAATTGAGTCTAGTACCGGTAGTAGTCCGGTTTGAAAGGTCCGTTGATTTTGATACCTAAATAGTCAGCTTGTTCCTGAGACAATTCGGTAAGTTTGACACCTAGTTGGTCCAAGTGCAACCTCGCCACTTCCTCGTCCAATAACTTGGGCAATACATGAACACCTACGTCATACTTTTCATGTTCGGTCCACAATGCCAGTTGTGCCAGGACTTGATTCGTAAACGAATTAGACATTACGAAAGAGGGGTGTCCAGTGGCACAGCCAAGATTCACCAACCTCCCCTCGGCCAGAACGATAATGGAATGACCATCAGAAAATGTATAGCGATCCACCAGTGGTTTGACCGTTTCTTTCTCTACATTGGCCTGGTTCTCCAACCAAGAAACATCGATCTCCAAGTCGAAATGCCCAATATTGCACACGATCGCATCGTTCGGCATTACCTGAAAGTGTTCTCCGACGATGATATCACGACAACCGGTGGTGGTGACGAAAATATTCCCTTGAGACGCCGCTTCTCCCATCGTGGTGACTTCAAAGCCCTCCATCGCTGCTTGCAACGCACAAATCGGATCGATTTCGGTAATGATGACTCGTGCTCCGTAAGAGCGCATTGAGTGGGCACATCCCTTTCCCACGTCGCCGTAGCCACACACCACAACAACTTTTCCGGCGACCATTACATCCGTAGCTCGTTTGATACCGTCGGCCAACGACTCGCGACAGCCGTAAAGGTTGTCGAACTTACTTTTGGTCACCGAATCATTGACATTGAATGCCGGAACCTTAAGTTCTCCTCGTTCATGCATCTGATACAAACGATGTACACCGGTCGTCGTTTCCTCCGACAATCCTCGAATATCTTTGAGAAGTTCGGGGTATTGATCGTGAACCAAGAATGTCAAATCACCTCCATCATCCAGAATCATGTTTAGCGGCTGACCTTCATCGAAGAACAAGGTCTGATCGATGCACCAGTCATATTCCTCATCGGTCTGACCTTTCCAGGCATAAACAGGCACACCTGTAGCCGCAATGGCAGCAGCAGCATGGTCTTGCGTCGAAAACTTGTTGCAACTACTCCACTGCACATCCGCACCTAGTTCCGTGAGCGTTTCGATCAAAACGGCCGTCTGGATGGTCATGTGCAAGCATCCAGCGATACGACTGCCCTGCAGCGGTTTGTCCGAACGATACTTCTTTCGCAGCGCCATTAGGCCAGGCATCTCGTTTTCGGCCAACTTGATCTCGCGACGGCCCCACTCCGCTTGTGAAATTTCGGCAACTTTATAGGGGAGCTTCGCATTGATTTCCGCTTGAGACACTGGGGATCTCCTCTGACTTGTTATAAGAAAGAAATTAGCAATTACCGGTAGCAACTTGTCCGGATACAGAACCAGCGCTTACCTGATCGCCTGGGTTCCACCAGACGCTATGAACTTCTGTTTGCTAGCGTATCATAAAAAGAAGCATACCGGACTATCAAGCCCGGGACGGGGGCTTCTCCACAAATCTTATCATCCGTCAATGCCCAATCTCCTGAAAAGCGGCAGCAGCGCGACGGACAAATGACTGCACCTGATTCATATCTTTTACACCTGGAGATGACTCCACACCACTGGCCGTGTCGACGGCCTTCGGCATGGCCGTGGCGATGGCCTTGTCCACATTGTCTGCAGTGAGTCCCCCTGCCAAAACCACCTGAGCACCATACAACTTCTGGCTGGAACCTTTCACCATCGTCCAATCAAACACCTTGCCCGTCCCGCCATACTGGCCAGGATAATAAGCATCCATAAGCACACACTGAGGAACACAGCCCAACGCAGAGCATTTTTCCAAATATTCGACGACCGGCTCAATTCCCGAGTCTCGACAGCGAAATGCACGTATGATCGAACGGTTTCCGAGCAACCCTAAAAACGGCGGAGGCTCGTCTCCATGAAGCTGTATCGCATCCAGTTGCAACTCGTCGAATACATCGCAAATCCTGGCAACGTCGTCGTTGACAAAGACGCCCACCTTGCATACCTGCGACGGCACAACTTCAATCATTTTCCGTGCGTCAGATAGCTGTACGAAACGAGGGCTGTTCTCATAGAAATTGAAGCCGATCGCGTCGGCACCCGCTGCACACGCACCTTCGGCGTCCTCGCGACTTGTCACCCCACATATTTTTATTTGAAACATTTCCGACCCTTTGCTGCCATCAGTGCCATCATATCGGCCAGAGCGAGAGGAGACAATGAACCCTGCGGCACCCCACGCGTCCCCGGAATGGAATCTCTCGAAATGACTGCATTGCGTGCATAAAGACTCGCCCAATGTCTAGCAAATTGCCGATATAACTCGTGTAACCGTCAGGCCCAGACTCAAGCAACCTTGGTCGACCTGACGATTTCGAGAGGAAGCGGAGGCATACTCTCGCCTCAAATTGTGCGATAGCCGTAGGTAGATCTCCTCAAATGGCACTGGCTAACCATGCAGGTTAAAAACCCAAGAAAATGGTATCTCACTTCGAACACTTTGGTGTTCAGTGCAGTTTGGGTGGGAACATTCCTGTGCGGTACGGTTATCTGGAGACCAACCAACCCAACGTTTCATGTGGAGGCAACAGTTGACCAAAAACTAACAACGTCGGACTCCTCAGACCCGTCCGACGAAGCAGCGTTGCTGCTGCAAGCTTTCCTGAACGAAACAGATCATCCGTCCAATAACCGACCGACCGCAGTAAAGGCGGTGGAGTCCACAGACTGGCAGGATACTGCTTTAGCTACCGGAAATATTACGATTGTCAATACTCTGGGAGATCATCCGACCGAATCGTCTGTCTCGATAAGAGCTGTCACAGAGCATGCAGGGCAAACGCTCGCGGATATTGACACCATTTGCCAGCACTACATCACATTCGCGCGACATTGGCTCGAAGAATCCGATGCAGCTCACCGCCAGGAGAAAGTCGCTCAACTGGCCAAATTACAAAGCATCGCGGAACAAGCGGAGCAACGGCTGAACGAACACCTGGCCGCAGTGTCACAAGCTGCCAACACCCCGGTGGCAGAAGCCAACTCGAACGACGCATCACAAACGTCGCCATCTGTCACCACCTCGGATAAGCTGAATCATAACGTCCTATCTCCACAGGCCGAAGTGTCAACATCAGAAAGCATTTCCTCCAGCTATCCAGAAACACCACCACACTTCCACGGGCAGACAGATCCTCTTCAATGGGCACCGTGGTATGAAAAACGAAGAGAAATCGACCAGGCCGAAAACCACTTGAGCCAACTGTTGATTGACCTGAATGAGTCCCACCCAAAAATCCAACGACTTCAATCGGAGTTGCAGCAATTACGTGAGTCATTCCAACAGATTGCCGCTCCGCCTAACTCGTTGAATGGCCCTCAACTCAAATCGGCCTTTGCTCAGGATCTGGTGGAAAATACGGAAGTCTCCGCCAGTCAGACCCTGGACCAGGAAGATCAAATTCCGAACGGGCTAACGGAAACGCCTACACAAAATCCAGGTAACGAGGACATCAGCGCTACTGTAACGGAAGAGGAAATTCTTGAAATTCAATCGCTACGACAACACGCCAGCAACGCTTGGCACGAATATGAAGCGACTGTCCGGGAGCACGAATCGCCCCACTCCATAGACACACATTCACAATTGGCACAAGAACAAGCCTTTCACGTCCATCCTGCCAGTGTCGTGTACACCCTCCAACCCTTTAGCTTATTCCGCTGGAGCAGCCTGATTTTACTTGGACTCGCAACAGGATTGGTGGCCGTGATTTTCGCAAGTCGCAGACGGGACCCCATGGTAAGAACCGCCTCTCAAGCTCGCTCCCTCGTGCCGACTCCAATATTGGTCACCATTCCGACAAATACGATCAACGGCTGCATATCCGCCGATACATAAACATCTGTATTCAACAGAACAACCTATCACTTTGCACATCATCTGCCGTAAGTAGAGGAATCTCTTCCATGTATGAGTCCTTTTTTGGCTTTTCGCGTCGTCCATTTACGGCCGTTCCCCAAGCCCCGTTTTATTTTCCCGCAACGAACATTGAGTCCGCCAAGAAAACGCTCACCAGGTGCATCACCAGGTCCGAAGGACCTGCCCTCGTTGTCGGCCAGGCAGGAACCGGAAAGACACTTCTTTGCCTTTTACTTCAAGAACTGTTTCGTGACGAGTTTCGCGTGTGCCACCTCTCCAACAGCAAGCTGTGCAGCCGTCGCGCGCTGCTTCAAGCCATATTATTTGAGTTAGGCCAGAACTACCGCAACATGGAAGAAGGTGAGTTGCGACTGTCCCTAATCGACTTCGTGTCCTGCTGTGACCAAACAGAAAACGGTCTACTCCTGCTCGTCGACGAAGCACACACCATTCCGCTTCCTCTGCTGGAAGAGCTGCGGATGATTACGAACCTGGTCCGTCATGGCGAATCACGCGTACGTCTGGTGATCGCTGGACTACCTCAATTGGAAGAGCGATTCGCAAGCCCCAAACTGGAATCCTTTAACCAACGAATTGCGGCTCGATGTTACCTGGAAACGCTCACCCGCGCGGAGACCGCTCAGTACATTCGGTTCCAGCTTACTCGAGCTGGTGCCGCCAGCCCCGACATGATTGACGACGATGCAGTACGTGTCGTCCATGCGGCAACAGAAGGTGTCCCTCGATTGATCAATCAACTTTGCGACCATGCCCTGGTCATGGCGGCGGTCGCTGGCTCTCATCACATCGACACTGCTTTCATTCAGGAAGCCTGGACTGATCTCCAACAATTGCCAGCTCCAACGCTGATGGGCGAAAACACGACACACACCGAACCACAAAACGACTTCATTGAATTTGGCAGTCTGGAGGACACTGCATCGACGTCCAGCCCTTCAAGCACCAATTCGTTGATGACCGCCGCAACGAATGAGGTTCCCGAAAAGCCTAATGCATCATGGTCCCTGCCGTCGAACCCTAGTGACTCCTATGCACAGCCAATCTCACCTTCATCAAACCCTGTCAACGATCCGCCAGATGAGAAAAGCACGACCTCCGAAACGACTCAGGAGGTATGCCATGTAGAACCATCGAATCACGCACAATCCCCTGAGGATAAAGTCGAATTCACTCCAACACAGGAACTCCCCAACGCCACACACAATCCGTTCGATGAGACGTTTCAAGAAGAAGAAGTCGTGATCGATCGTTTCGTTTCGATCCGACTACGTGAAGAACTTCCACAAGTCACTAGTCGCGAAGGACAAGAAATCGCCGACCTTTTGCCGGACACTCATCCATCCATCAGTTTATTTACAGGATATAACGACGAACTGGAGGCGGCCCACGATGACCATCCCTCTGTGGACTCCATCATGGACCGTGTGACCGCTCAGCTGACACAAGCGGAACAGCTGGCAAATGAAGATTGCCCATCTGAAGTGGACACCGCCGAAATAGCTTTCTTTCAACCCACTCAAGAATTCCCGGAAGAGACTCACCCAGAAACAAGTGTCCCTTGCTCGGACGATGCGGTTAGTCATTGCGAAATAGAAACCCTTCTGTCATCCGCTGCCCTCACACCCAAATCAACCGATCAATCGCGGTCTGAGCCGGAGTCAAACGAAAACAGCCATCCTGCTAATACGGTAGAGATTACCTCTGCAGAGACTGCGATGTCGGCGACTTCTTCCGATGTTGAATTACATGTGGTGAGCACCTACGACACTGTTGTCGACGAGATCACCGAAAACACTGACACGACCACCTTGGACATCGTCCATCCAGTGAATGATAACGTCGTGGTTATGGAATCGAAAAAGAATTCCGATACACCATCTCCACAACACTCAATAAAAGGCCGTGCAAGGCGACTGGAATATGGCCAACTGTTTGCCAAACTACGCCGCGGATAACGAGGGTAGCATGAGCCGACTACTTCGAGCATTGCGTAAAGGTCAGGGAAAAGATCGCCCTATGTCGGTAAATCCCGTTCGACAGATTTCGAACGTGGACATCTCAACTCAAATTAACGAGATTACCGACGACCTTTCGGGCTTGTCCACAGAGCCAATGATTCCATCGTCGACCGAGTCGGTCCCATTGGATTTTGCACCCTGTACTGAGTTTCCTTCGCAGACTTTCAATATCGAAAACCTCGCCTCGAAACTGGCGAACTATCAGAATGTCGTCACCACGTTCGACGAGCTTACTCCACCTGCAGCCGATGAAGTTTCGGCCGCCTCTCCTTCCCCATGGAGCGAATTGACGCAAACAGACATTTGTCGCACAACATCCAGCTCCGATTTGACCAACGAAGTTCTGCGTCCGATGAACGCATCTCCTACAGAGGACTCGACGCAAACGGTTGTGGAGAACCGCACGACCGCTGCAGCCTGCCCTTCAGACGGACGTTTTACGAACCCTCGCTCTCAAACAGATGAAAAACCTCAAACGACGAAGGCAACGGTGACGAAGGCTTTTCCAAATATTGAAGTGAACACGGCTATCTCCAATGAAGACGTCTCCGCCAAAACCAAGGATCTGCCATCAAAACCTCTCGATCGATTCGAGAAGACGCTCGACAGCATCACCTCAACTCTGGATGACGTGAAATCTGGCGAATTGGATTCTCATCCAGAATCCCCTAGGGCTGCGCTGATTGAAGATGTCCTGCCGATGGTCACCGATCCTCCTTTCCAACAGACTGAAAGTAAATTGGAGGCCACAACAGGTAGCACTGCTAGAGATCAAGAGGAAACCTCTACTGTGCGCGCAGTCACGGAAACACCCTTTCAAGTCATGAACCTCCTTTCGACAGAATCGAACTGCGAATCAGTTCCAGAGAAGGTCATGGAACTACCTTTGCCAGCCACGTCTGCGGAACAACCAGCCATACGAGTCGTGCGCAGCCATGCGGAAGAACAAGCACAACTAGCTCTACTCGAACCCAAATACCAGCAAGCCCTTCGTATCACTCAACACAAAATACAAACGCATCTGCAGAATTCCCCCAGTTCCAACATTGTTCTCGTTGGCATCGAATCCGAGCCATACTTAAGCGACCTGTCGTTACATCTTGGCATACTCCTTGCCAAACAGCCTGCACAAATGCTGAGCATACTACTTGTCGACGCAAACAGTGGCAGCCATTCTCTTAGCAAACGCCTAGTACAAACAACAACGGATGGCCTGAACGACCTCCTGGATGACACCGCTTCAGTGAACGATGTCGTATTGCCTTGCCAGACTCCCGGCCTCAGCTTCCTGCCTCGGGGCCGTCAAAGTTTTCCTCAACGTCCTTCTGCTATGCGCAAATTGCCTCGCCTATTGAAGCAGCTCCAGTCACAACATGACGCGATCTTGATCGATGCTGGTGGAATCTCAGACTCGACAGCCGAATCCATTGTGCAGTGGTGTGATTCCTCCTGTTTCGTCCTTCCGTTAGGCGCCTACACTGCAGATGATATTGCTGGCGCGGTGGACAAGCTGCAAGGACATGGAGCCCAGTTCTTGGGAACCATCCTATTCGACCCTCATCACTAACAACTTGTGCTTACTGGACTCAAACTTTCAGGGGCCTAAAGTGCTTCGGCCCCTCTGGCCTCTCCCGCAGGCGTCGACGACAATAGGGCGTTGGCTGTTCAAAAAGACAATGGAGTCTCGCCGGAAAACATCAACAAGAGCGACAGCATGCGGACGTTCCTAGTTACGGGTGGAGCCGGATTTATCGGTTCGCACATTGTGGAAGCCTTGGTGCAGCGAGGTGACCAAGTCCGTGTTCTGGACAATCTCTCGACTGGTTCTCGTGAAAATCTAAGAGCCGTTGAAGGAGCTATCGATTTCTGGGAAGGCGACGTGGCAGATTGGGATATTGTTTCCCAAGCTGTGGCTGACGTGGACTGTGTCTTTCACCAAGCTGCCTTGGCATCGGTTCCACTCAGCATCGAACAACCACTAGAAACGCATCGAGTTTGCGTAACTGGCACGGTCACCATCCTCCACGCGGCCCAACAAGCCCGAGTGAGGCGCGTGGTCTACGCCGCATCAAGTAGCGCTTATGGGAACTCAACAAAGCCGCGAAAGCTCGAAACGGATCTACCGGACACTGTCTCACCTTATGCGGCAGCCAAGCTTGCTGGTGAATGGTATTGTCACGCTTTTCACCAAACTCTTGGTGTGGAAACAGTAGTATTGCGATATTTCAACGTATTCGGTCCTCGCCAGGATCCGGATAGTCCCTACTCTGCAGTCATACCTTTATTCATCACTGACATCCTACGAGGCGAGGCTCCTACTATTTTCGGAGACGGACTTCAAACTCGAGACTTCACGCATGTCGACAACGTCGTTTACGGTAATTTATTGGCAGCGGATGCACCGCAAGCAGCAGGCTGTACACTAAATCTAGCAAACGGCCAAAGCACATCCCTACTAGATTTGTTGCAGTTGCTCAGCCAGCAACTCGGACGGCCGGTGCAACCGGTTCATGCCGATGCAAGACCTGGTGACATACGTCACAGCATGGCCGATATTTCTGCTGCAGAAAACCTGCTCGGTTACAAACCACAGGTTCCATTGGAAGCCGGGCTGCGTCAATCGGTTGAATACTATCGTGAAGTCCTGAATAACTCGTCGTAACGTTCCGTGGCTGCAAACATGAGCAGCTCAACAATCCCCAACCGCCATTTCCTTTGTCGCCATCCAGCAACATTCCCCATGTCCTATGCCGAGCCGTTCTCGTTTCACCGACCATTTCCCGCTGCTGAATTACCCCATCTCCCTGATTTACGAGGGGAAGGTGTATTGATCGTTGTCGCAACCTATAACGAAATACAAAATTTACCCGACCTGGTGGCAGACATCGAAAAGGTACTTCCTGCAGCTGATATCGTCGTGATCGATGACAATTCTCCGGATGGCACCGGACATTGGTGTGACGAACAATCCGGCCGGAGCTCGAAGCTACATTGCATTCATCGTGAGGGAAAACTAGGCTTGGGCACCGCCATCATAGCCGGTCTACAATTCGCAGCGGCGGGCAATTATGACTTTGCTGTCAACATGGATGCAGACTTCAGCCACCACCCCGGATATCTTCCTCACATGGTGCATGCCATGACACCACCAACGGCACCGCCCTACGATGTGACAATCGGGTCGCGTTATATTCCGGAAGGTGGAATCATTGGCTGGCCATGGTTGCGTCACTTGATGAGCCGTGGGGTCAATGTGTATTCACGCTGGTTACTCAACCTAAAACCTCAAGACTGCAGTGGCGGGTTTCGCTGCTATCGCACAAGCACCCTTCGGAAGATCGAGTGGGAAAAGATTCATTCCACCGGGTATGCTTTTCAGGAGGAATTCCTGTGGCACTTAAAATCGGCAGGAGCTTGCATCGGCGAAATACCCATTGTCTTTATCAACCGCGCACGTGGACAATCAAAAATTGATTGGCGAGAATCAGTCAATGCGTTGTTCGCCATTGGTCGTATGGGCATCAAAAACTGGCTGGGGTTTTGAAACAAGACATGGACGTCCTATTCTATTTGGCAAGTGTGATTTCTCTGGGCATTGCAGCCCAATGGCTCGCCTGGCGATTGCATCTTCCGGCGATCCTTTTGCTATTGGTCGGAGGCTTCGTGCTCCTTCCAACATTTGAATTCATCACCCAACAAGATGTGGACGCCAATTCCCTGATCGCAGCCGAAGTACTTTTTCCTATCGTGTCTCTGTCTGTTGCGGTGATTCTATTTGAGGGTGGATTAACCCTTCGTTTCGCAGAGCTGCAAGGCACCGGCACGACCGTCTTTCGTCTGGTGACAATGGGAGTCGGAGTCACATGGATCTTATCCATGTGCACGGCCCATTTCCTACTCAACCTACCCTGGCCCTTAGCTGCGCTGATCGGCGCCATCTTGACGGTGAGCGGACCGACCGTCGTCGGCCCCTTGTTGCGATACGTGCGCCCCGAGGCCCGAATCGGTTCATTGGCCAAATGGGAAGGAAT
Organism: Pirellulaceae bacterium; assembly: GCA_022448645.1. The sequence continues at coordinate 58,809 of JAKVBZ010000013.1, read as the reverse complement.
CGTGAATGACCCGGTTGGAGCCGTACTGGCCGTCCTTGTCTTCGAGGCAATTCTGATTGGCGGATTAGAACAGGCACTCTGGGCAACGGCCAAGGGAATCATCGTCACCTCCCTGACAGGATTGTCTATTGGGGTGAGTGCCGCATGGATTTTAGTTCAGCTGCTAAAAAAGTATTTGATCCCAGATTATTTACAAAGTGCTGTCCTGCTCGCCACCGTCATAGCATTGTTTGCCGTATCAAATGCCATCCAACATGAATCGGGACTCCTCACGGTAACGGTGCTAGGCATTGCCTTGGCGAATCAGAAATCAATCACGTTGAAGCATATTGTCGAATTCAAAGAGAACCTACGTATCCTACTCATCTCGACACTCTTTATCTTACTGGCGTCCCGAGTATCATGGGACGAATTGCAGGGTGTCGGTTGGCAAGGATTATTGTTTCTGTTGACATTGCTGCTGATCCGACCTTTAGCAGTTCTGCTTTCAACATACGGAAGCGGACTTAAATGGCGCGAGCAACTGTTCCTGGCCTGGCTTCATCCACGTGGTATTGTTGCGGCTGCAGTGGCCTCTCTGTTCGCGTTGGAGCTACAACACCTAGCCCATTCCAACGACGCTGCGCCCTGGATCCAATCGCTTTCAGACCAAGCCAATCAAATGGTTCCGCTTACATTCCTGGTGATCGTTGGCACTGTAGCCATTTATGGTTTGACCATTTCACCGTTGGCGAAACGCCTGGAAGTTGCCAAACCGGATCGGGGTGGGATTTTGTTCGCAGGCGCAGAACGGGTCATTCGCGAAATCGCAAAGGCTGTTCAAACCGAAGGATTCCCGGTTTTATTAGTGGACACCAACCAGCGTCACACAGCACGGGCTCGCATGGACGGGTTGCCCGCCGAATTTGGGAGTATTCTGTCAGAATACGTCCAGGAAGAATTGGATCTTAGCGGCATCAGTCGCCTACTGGCCATGACAACTAACGACGAAATCAACACGTTAGCGACCATGGAACTCGCCGATGTGTTTGGGCGAGCAGAGGTCTATCAATTGGCCCCAGAAAAACTCGACGCCGCTCGCCGCAATTCGGTTCCTCAGCACTTACGAGCACGATTGCTGTTTCACACTTCAGTAACGACAGAATATCTGCGCGCGAGATTTAGGGAAGGCGCGATCGTTAAACGGACTCGCATCACCGACGATTTTACCTTCACGGATTTCCAAGCCATGTACGGAGATTCGGCGTTGGTAATGTTTGTAGTACGAGACCCCGACACATTGGACATTTGCGTCGCAGAGATTACGCCACAGCCTCGCGCCGGCCAAACCGTAATCGCACTGGTCGACCCTGTTAAAGTAGCGGAACCGAACTAGTCGCACCGTTCGCCACGTTGACCCGGGTGTCTCTCGTCTGCTATACTTCGCGCGTCGAGTGATGTTACTTCGTCATCACACGACCAACCCCAAAGCCGCTACCCGAAAACAGCGTCACGCATTAAGGAAAAGAACATGGCAACTGTAGCTCGTTCCGGAATTAACGACGAAATCACACAGTGCATCGGAGGAACTCCTCTGGTAAAACTGCGACGCGTCTCCGAAGGATGCGCTGCAACGGTATTGGTCAAGGTAGAAAACATGAACCCTCTTTGGAGCGTCAAGGATCGCATTGGGAGGGCGATGATTGATGCGGCCGAACGAGATGGGCACATCCAGTCCAATACGGTGATCGTTGAACCTACCAGTGGAAATACAGGGATCGCTCTAGCCTACGTGTGTGCGGCTCGAGGTTACAAACTAATGGTGACGATGCCGGAAAGTATGACACTCGAACGTCGCCGATTGCTCAAAGCTTTAGGAGCTGAAATTGTGCTCACGCCGGCCGCAGAAGGAATGCCAGGGGCTGTGCGGAAGGCAGAAGAACTACTGAGCACCGATGACAACTATTTTATGCCACAACAGTTCAACAATCCGGCGAATCCGGAAATACACCGCCAAACCACTGCCGAAGAAATCTGGAAAGATACGGAGGGTCAGATCGACATTTTTGTCAGTGGTGTAGGTACCGGGGGAACGATCACGGGTGTGTCGGAAGTTTTAAAAAAACGCAAGCCTGAGTTAGTCTCCATTGCCGTCGAACCGGCAAATAGTCCAGTCATCACTCAACGTCGTAACGGAGAAAATCTCAAACCCGGCAAACACACCATTCAGGGCATTGGAGCTGGTTTTATTCCTAACGTGCTTAACGTCGATATTATCGATGACGTCGTTCAAGTCACCGATGAAAATGCCGCCCAAACTGCCCGACGTTTGGCCAAAGAGGAAGGAATCTTTTGTGGGATAAGCAGTGGTGCTGCGGCTTGGGCAGCACTGGACGTTGCCCGGCGCGATACAAATCAAGGCAAGGTCATTGTCGTAGTGCTGCCCGACATCGGCGAACGGTACCTATCCACACAACTGTATCCCGAATGAAGTACACTTCCGTTAGTCGTTATCATTACAAACATCTCAGTCATGTCACCCGGCTAGCACCAAACGGTGACTAGCCGGTCCTTTTGCGCACACAAAACATGGGCACAACACGTATCCACCAAATCCTTGAGGAAGTCGGTACGCTTACCTTTCCCGGTGTCTTCGATACATTATCTGCGGCGATTGCCCAGCGCGCTGGTTTCCCGATGGCATTCATTTCTGGTTATGCGGTGTCCGCAACGTCGATTGGTGAACCAGACTTTGGTTTGCTAACTCAAACCGAGATCACTGCGGCGGCGCGGGGTATCTGCGATAGCGTTTCGATTCCAATCATCGTCGACGCCGACACAGGCTACGGTAATCCCTTGAACGTCCACCGAACTGTCGACGGCTTGATTCGCGCTGGTGCGGCAGGATGTTTTCTAGAAGATCAGCAATGGCCTAAGAAGTGTGGTCACATGCGTGGCAAAAAAGTTGTCGAACGCGATGAATACATCCAAAAAATTCATGCTGCTGTGGAAGCCCGTGATGGACGCGACTTTTTCATCGTTGCACGTACGGATGCTGAACAAGTACACGGTTTGGATGAGGCCATCGCTCGCGTAGAAGCTGCTCGGGACGCCGGAGCCGATGCGAGCTTCGTAGAAGCTCCAGGTAATTGGGAACAGTTGGCAGAAATCGGAAAGCGGTCCCCCGCTCCTAATGTGGCTAATATGATTGAAGGCGGAAAAACACCGGTCCTCCCCAAACAGGAGTTGTCGGACATGGGATTTCATCTGATCCTTTATCCCCTAGCGGGCTTGTATGCAGCCGCTCACGCCGTGGAAGCGATTTATCGCAAGCTGAAGGATGATGAAACAACACTTGGCGCAGAAGACTGCCTGATGGCATTTGGCGATTTCAACAAATTGATCGGCGTCGAGGACAAATACACAATGGCAAAACGTTTTGGTGTAAAGTAGCAATCAGCTAGCAACGGGTCGGTCGAGTCCGCCGATACCTTATGTCTGAGTACGAAATCAAACCTTTGAGCTTCGATCTGGGAAGCAAGTTGGCTTCTCAGGTACAACCAGCTGCGCGTGTTTTGCGTCTTCCACCCTATATGTTTGGGCGCATCAACCAACTGCTGTATGAAAAACGGCGCGCTGGCAATGACGTCATCGATCTGGGCATGGGAAACCCGTCAGACCCGCCCGAGAACGTCGTGATTGATAAGCTTGCCGAGGCATCGCGAGATCCAAGAAATCACGGCTACAGCAACTCCAGCGGTATTCTCAATCTACGACGTGAAGTCGGTAGCAAGTACTTCCGCAAGTATGGTGTGCGTCTGGATCCCGAAACTCAAGTCATGACGTGCTTGGGCTCCAAGGAAGGGTTTAGCCACATGTGCTTGGCAATGATGGGCCCTGGCGACACAGCAATCGTCCCAGCGCCTTACTTTCCTGTCCACATGTATGGCGTCGCTTTAGCATCGGGAAACGTCATCGCCTTAGAAGTTGCCAATGGCAACCAATTCCTGGAAAACGTGGAATACACCTGCAAGCACTTATACCCTCGCCCCAAATTACTTATCCTCAATTATCCACACAATCCCTCTACAGTGACTGTAGAACCTGAGTTCTACGCTCGAATCGTTGAGTTGGCCAATCGCTTCGGGTTCCTGGTAATCAGTGACTTCGCCTATGCCGACCTCGGATTCGGTGACTACCGCCCTCCCAGCTTTCTCTCAGCACCTGGAGCGGAAAAAGTTGGCGTGGAATTCACAACCATGAGCAAGGGATACAACATGGCCGGTTGGCGAGTTGGATTTTGCTGCGGAAATGCTGACATGATCCGCTCTTTGGGCATCATCAAAGGATACTACGATTACGGCATGTTCCAGGCGATTCAGATTGCTGCCATCGTCGCCATGCGAGAGACAGAAGCAGCGGTGGAACGTCAGGCCAACATGTACCAGCAACGTCGCGACGTGTTGGTCGATAGACTCAATCAAACCGGCTGGCAGGTAACACCACCTAAAGCTGGCATGTTCGTCTGGGCCCCTATCCCTTCCCCCTGGAATGAACGCATGAGCACGATGGACTTTGCCATGATGTTGTTGGAGCAAGCGGACGTTGCTGTCAGTCCCGGAAGCGGTTTTGGAGCAGTTGGAGAGGGGTTTGTACGGTTAGCGCTGGTAGAAAACGAGAATCGGCTGCGACAAGCCGTAAGGCAGATCGCTCGCTGCTTGGATTTGCGGGCACAGTAAAAAATGGGTAATCGAGGCTCTCTGTAACTTGACGTGCGGCCCGTAGCGTGAAAAACTTGAGGCTTGAACTAAATAAAAAGAGGATTCTTGCTCGCCGCAGCAAGAATCCTCGTGTTTGGCTGCCTGAGAATTGACAAATCAACCCTCAGAGACCCACAGCCGTAAAAACCGTATCGGGCAATTCGAGCGAAGGACTTTAGTAGGATGTCGGTTGAAGTCAAACGTTGACAACGATGGGCTTCAAACTGAATACTAAGATCTCTTCAGTTTGAATGGAAAGCGGTTGAAAATTCTGGCGTGTAGACAGAAGATCGTGTAGGTAGACAGAAGACAATGGCAAACATGGCCTCATCTGCCAAGAAATAGTGGCCTCTCCTGGATTGCCCATTAACCCATTAACAAAGAACCATTCACTTTTTCACGAAGACCCAAATCATGCACTCACCAGCAAAACTCGCATTGGAGGACGGCACCATTTTCACCGGTGAATCTATCGGTGCCCAAGGTGAAATCGACGGCGAGGTCTGTTTTAATACATCCATGACCGGTTATCAGGAAATTCTCACAGACCCCAGTTACTGTGGTCAGATCGTGACGATGACCTATCCCCAAATCGGTAACTATGGTGTGAACCAGGAAGACATTGAAAACGAACGTCCCCATCTCTCGGGGTTCATCGTACGCGAGTTAAGTCGTCGTGACAGCAATTATCGCTCCGAAGGACTGCTGAACGAATACTTGATGAAGCACAATATCGTTGGCTTAGCCGGGATCGATACGCGTGCCTTAGTTCGTCGCATTCGCTCGCAGGGCGCTATGAAAGGTGTGCTGTCTAGCACGAATTTGGATGATAGCTATTTGGTCAAAGCAGCTCAGGAGAGCCCCGGCTTGCTCGGTAGAGACTTAGTACGTCAAGTCGTTCCGAATGCCCATCGCAAATGGACGTCTCCTTTGGCCGCGTGGGAACAAACCGAAGACCATCAAGACAGCGATTCGACCAGAGCTAACAAACCGACTTCGTCCGACAGCAGTCAATCTCCGCACGTGGTTGCACTCGACTTTGGCATGAAATGGAACATTGCCCGTCATCTGGTCGACAAAGGCTGTCAGGTGACAATTCTTCCAGGAACAGCAACGGCAGAAGAGGTCATGGAATGTGATCCTGATGGCATATTCCTATCGAACGGACCTGGCGACCCCGAACCTGTTGACTATGCGATCCACACCATCCAACAATTGCTGGGAAAACAACCTATCTTTGGTATCTGTCTGGGACACCAGTTGTTGTCTTTGGCCTGCGGCGCCAAGACCTTCAAACTCAAATTCGGACATCGTGGAGCTAACCAGCCGGTCCTCAACATCGATACCGGAAGAGTAGAAATCACGGCTCAAAATCATGGGTTTGCCGTCGACGAAGAAAGCCTGCCCGACTGCCTACAGATCACGCATCGCAACCTAAACGACAACACGATTGCCGGCGTGGCTCACAAAGAATACGACGCGTTCAGCGTCCAATACCACCCAGAAGCCTCAGCTGGTCCGCACGACAGCGAATATCTCTTTCAGCAATTCCGACAAAGAATGCCTTGATCGTCACGGCTGGTTGATACCAATTGGTAGCCGGCACGTCCATCGCAACACAGGGACATAAAGACGGCCAGCTCAATTCACACAGAACCATACCGCTTGTTAAACACAAAACGTGTTTGCTCTTGTTGGCTTTGCCGCGACGCCGATTAGTACAACTGCTGTACCAACCATGCATACGGCTCAATGATTCCCCGGGGCTCTACCCGCAAAGGCACCCGGAGTCGCGAATCTCTCCGGCATTGCCGATACGTACAAGCGCCTGTGGCGAACATTCTGCAATTCGAAAATGTCCTTCACATTGGTGCCAGATTTCAGGTGAATGTTCACGTGTGAACGCGGACGATAAAGCCACGCGTTTTCTCGGACACCAGTAAAAAAGAGTCACTTGTAAAAATAGAACCGTGCAAATTCACTGAACACGATCGCGTCTCGGACGAGAGAACCTGTCCTCAACGTCTGGCGTTTGTAAGATGAGCCACACAACGTCCGCCACAGAAAGGGTAGGTACTAGAATGCAGATGGGCAAATCGTCGTTCCGTTACGACAGAAACGCAGGACCGCACTACATCACCAACCATAGGATTGCCACAAGCGGTAAAACTGCAATGACACAGGCCCCAACCGTGATGGGCCGAGGGGGGGGGACCTGTCGCAACCAATAGACGACCGGTAACAATAGCAATGAACAAACTCCGGAAGTGACAGCTATCAACGCCAACGCAACGAGCAACTGCATCCAACCATTTACCACATTGCCTTCACGCACTATCGGATCCGTAAACGAAAGCAAAAGTCTCACCAATACCACGCCGCTTTCGGCAATAAGAGTGGTAAGAGTGCAAAGCATCCATGCGACCGTGACCACCTCAGCAGCGCGATTTTCAGAAAGGCGCCGATTGTGACGAGCTGTATGCCGAGATGGATGTCGTTTAATCATGCACCCGTTAGAATTCGGCGCTTCCCGGAGTGCGCGGAAACGGGATGACGTCCCGGATATTTGCCATGCCCGTTATAAACTGAATGAGACGTTCAAGTCCCAATCCGAATCCCGCATGAGGAACAGTACCAAACCGACGCAAATCCAAATACCACCAATAATTCTCGGGGTCTAAATGTTGCTGTTCCATCCTTTGAGTCAACACGTCCAGTCGATCTTCACGTTGGCTACCTCCGATAATTTCACCCACGCGAGGGACCAATACATCCATAGCGCGCACCGTTTTTTCGTCATCGTTGACATACATGTAAAACGGTTTGATGGTGCGTGGATAATCGTACAAGATTACCGGGCATTTGAATTCGATTTCCGTAAGATAACGTTCGTGCTCGGATTGCAAATCCTTTCCCCAATCGACTTGGTACTCAAAAGATTTACCGGAATCTTGCAGGATTCGTATGGCATCCGTATAGCTTACGCGTTCAAAACTAGAGGGTGCAGCAACCATTTGCAGGGTTGCCAGTGCCGTGTCCTCAATTCGCTGGTTAAAAAATTCCATATCTTCCACGCAATGACTGAGAACATGGCTGCAAACGTATTTTAAGAATCGCTCAGCCAAGTCCATATTGTCGGCTAAATCGTAGAACGCCATTTCTGGCTCGACCATCCAAAATTCGGCAAGATGGCGCGACGTGTTGGAATTCTCGGCACGAAACGTAGGACCAAATGTGTACACTTTTCCCAGCGCGGTGGCATAGACTTCTGCTTCAAGCTGACCACTGACCGTTAGGAAGCTAGGACGATCAAAAAAATCGGCTTGGTAGTCGACCTTTCCATTTTGGATTGGTAAATTCTCCAGATCCAATGTGGTCACCCGAAACAGCTCGCCGGCTCCCTCGCAGTCACTCGCAGTGATAACCGGCGTGTGCACGTACAAAAAATCCTCATCTTGAAAGAACAGATGAATGGCACGAGCTATCTCGTTTCGCACACGAGCGACCGCACCAAACGTATTGGTACGCGGACGTAAATGAGCCCACTCACGTAGTTTTTCGAAAGAATGTCGCTTCTTCTGCAACGGATACTCGTCCGGGTTGGCCCAACCGTGAACTTTGATCTGACGCGCGTGAACCTCAGTTGCCTGCCCTTTTCCCGACGAGGCCTGTACAACTCCATCAATACTCACGCTACAACCAGTGGACAAGCGACGAATGTCCGATTCGTAGTTGGCCAACTCTGCGTCTGCAATGACCTGAATATTGGCAAAGGAAGACCCGTCATTGACCTCCAGAAAGCTGAACCCGGCTTTGGAATCGCGTCGCGTGCGAATCCACCCTTGGACGCGCACCTCTTGACCAATAGCATCAACACTTCGAGCTGCTCGAACGGAGATCCGTTGCACGCCTCACCTCCCTGCGCTTCGCCTCCGATGGATGGCAATAGCTTGTTTTAAGTCGCGGTTTCCCTCACCATGTACCAACGTGCATCAAGAAAGATGGCGAAATGAAAGAGGCCCGATCTGTGATTTCGGGCCCCCGAAATCAGATTCCGTGGTCTCCTTGGAGTCTGACGCGAAAAGTCTACCGCGCCATTCGAGGCCAGGAAAGACCGAACAACCTGGGCAATGAGTAAGCCATGTTGGTCGTTACGATCATTCCCGAGTCGTCGGTCGAAACATCAGCATAATACGTAGAACGGCCCTCATTGGGCTATCCGGCAAAGTCTACTCAATCGTTCAAAGTGTTGATTTTATTTGGACTTGCGCCTTTTCATTGCCTGGCGTGTTCCCTAAAGCCCACGATTGACTATATTTGAAAGATAGGAAACATTTACTTGTCCTGCGCGGCGGATAGATGATTCGACCGCCGTTATCTGAATGACAGAAGCCACCATATCTTTGATTGATGATGCCTCGGCGCTCTCTCTATTCGGGGCATGCGATCAGCACCTCAGGCAGATCCGAGACACTCTTAGTGTGCATATTACGCACCGAGAGGGAAAAATACGCGTTGCCGGTGAAGAAAACGACGTAGTTCGAGCGACTGAGGCCTTGGAAGAGCTCAAGAGCCTAGCCGAAAAGAAGGGTTCCATCGCTCCAGAAACGGTTTCGGAAGTCCTGGCTCGCGTCACGAGCAACGCCACATCCGCGACTGTGGAAATCCAACAAGTGGGCCGTGTGATTAAGCCTCGCACAGAAGGCCAATCCGACTACATAGAAGCAATTCGCACACATGACCTGGTGTTTGCCATTGGTCCAGCAGGTACTGGAAAAACTTACCTGGCTGTAGCTCTGGCTGTCGAAGCCCTCAAACAACAATTCATCCGAAAAATCGTACTGGTGCGACCAGCGGTCGAGGCTGGCGAGAGCCTAGGCTTCCTTCCAGGAGACTTGCAGGCCAAGATTAACCCCTACCTACGACCACTGTTGGATGCCTTGCGTGAAATGATGGATTACGAGCAAATCAAACGATACACGGAACAGGACATCATCGAAATGGTTCCTTTAGCCTACATGCGTGGACGTACACTGAATGAATCATTTATCATTTTGGATGAGGCTCAGAATACAACCGTTTCGCAGATGAAGATGTTTCTCACACGAATGGGACGAGGCTCAAAGGTGGTTGTGTCTGGAGATATCACTCAGGTGGACTTACCAGCCCATACCCGCAGTGGCTTGTCAGATGCCTTGACACGTCTCAAAAACATATCCGGATTTCAAGGAATCCGGCTCACAAACGCCGATATCGTGCGTCATCGTCTGGTTCAGGATATCGTTCGTGCCTACGACGAAAATCCGAAGAAACGACGATCTTAGGGAGAACGACGCAAGTCATCATGTCGACGGGGAATCCAAGTCGAACTCGGTCAGACCGCGTAGCCGCGGCCGTGACACCACGGAATCGTCTCATTCGACTGTGGGATCAGTTGAATCAGCGCTCCGTCCTGCTACGCCTTAGCATGTGCGTATTGGCGGCCATAGTTCTTTGGCTGGCAACCGCTGGCTGGGCTCCGCCATTGGGTTATCGTAAAAACGACATTCCCTCACGAGATATTGTGGCGCGTGTCGATTTTTCTCGCGAAGATATTGGTGCGACGCAAACCGCTCGCAGTCGTGCTCGTGAACGTGCTGCCGCGCAGGTTGTCAACATTTACACCAATGATTCGGCACCTTTGGAACAGTTGCGACATGCGTTGAAAGGACATGTGTTTCAAGTCATACGCACTGAATCATTCGCTGACCTGGAACCGGGGTTGTGGTACTCCTTCCTGGAAAAACAATCCGACGAATCGACACCCGATCCTACTTCAGCAGAAGCCGCATTTGCCCACTTTCGCACGGAATTGGAAAATGACCCGGAACTTGTTGAGTTTGAAAAAGCCATCGAGCGGGTGTTCATCGATTTCGAACGCCACGGGTTGCTCGAAAAGCTAGACCATGGCGACAGTGGCAGCAAGATTGAGATCTACGTGCAACCAGCTGGCACCGATCTCGAAATTAAATCTGTCGAAGCAGAATTGTTTGTGACCGCACAAGGTACCGACAAGCCTCTTCCACTCATCCCAGTGCGAGATGTGCGGATCGCAGAAATCAGCAGCCGGTTGAAAGAAGAACTCGCGGCTCAATTAAAGTCGCCCATCGTCGCCGAACACGTCTTTCACTGGTTTGAGCCTCAACTTCCAACCACATTGACATGGAATCAGTCCGATTCTGATCTCGCTACCCAATTGTCGGCCGACGTGGCTGAAGCAGCTGTCCAACCCGTACTGGAAACCTTTACAACAGGAGAAAGACTTCCAGCCATCCATGCGGGCACTCCGCTGAGCGAAGACAACATTCAATTGCTCACGTTGGAATACCATGCCTACCTTGATGAATTACCGCTGCGTGCGATGATATGGCGATCATTTTTCTACTTCGGCATGTTCGTAGCTATCTACACCATGTGTGGTGTTTATATTCATTACAGGGAACCGCAAATCATCCAGCAATGGAAACGCCTAGGAGTTTTCTTAGCACTGTTTGTCGCTGTGGTAGCCGTTTCACCGATTCCTCTCTTATTGCAATGGCGTGTCGAATTTGTCCCCATCCTGCTTTTTGGGATCGTCATGACGATTGCCTACCGGCAAGATTTGGCACTCTTGTTGACGGCAGCCATTTCCCTCGTGGTGGTCCTGACTACCGGCAGGGGCCTGACTGAATTCGTTATTTACGTGGCCACGGCTGCCGCCGCAATCCAGTCTTCTGCATCCATCCGTAGCCGAACGAAACTGATCTACGTTGGAGTCTATGCAGGACTGGTTGCGATGTTGACGACCCTAGGCGTCCATATCGTTGTGGGCACCCCCATGGCGTGGGCCTTACTGACAAGTGCTGCCTTGTACGGACTGATGGCATTTCTTTCTGGCGTCATCATGACAGGAGCCTTACCGTTTATTGAAAACATATTCGATGTGCAAACCGAAATCAGTCTGCTCGAACTAGGAGACGCTGCCCACCCGCTGCTGCAAGAATTAGTCAGGCGAGCTCCGGGAACCTACAATCATTCCATTAATGTAGCATCCATCGCTGAAGCCGCAGCCGACGCTATCGGAGCCAACGGATTGTTGGTACGTGTCGGAGCCTATTTTCACGACATCGGCAAAATGCTTAAATCGCAGTATTTTGTGGAGAATCAAGGAGAAGAAGGCAACCGCCATGAATCCTTGGTTCCCGCAATGAGCACGCTGGTGATTATCGCCCACGTCAAAGACGGTGCTGACTTGGCTCGACAATATCACCTTCCCAACGCCATCATCGACTTCATTGAACAGCACCACGGTACTACCTTAGTTGAATACTTCTACGTGCGTGCTCGCGGTCAAAGCGAACTCGACCCCAATGGTGAAACAGTCGACGAAAGTTCTTTCCGCTATCCTGGACCAAAACCACAAAACAAAGAAGCTGCAGTACTCATGCTGGCCGATGCGGTAGAAAGCGCCAGCCGGACCCTCGTCGATCCAGCCCCTGCCCGTATTGAAAGCCTCGTGCAGGAAATCGCAATGAAACGCCTGCTAGACGGTCAGTTCGATGAATGCGAACTCACGCTATCTGAATTGCGCGTGATTGAAACCAGCATCGCGAAATCTCTGACGGCCGTCTTTCATGGTCGCGTTAAATACCCTAACCAACAAACCGCCTAAATGGACGACTATGCTATTGACTTCTGTCATCGACAGGAGCTCCTACAAGTCGACGAGCTACAGCTCAAAAACGCGATCGAACTCGTTTTATCTCAAGAGGGCGTGTCTCATGCTGAAGTACGAGTTGCCTTCGTGAACGATGATTGCATTCACCAAGCCAACAGGCAGTTCTTGGGGCATGACCAGCCTACCGATGTGCTAAGTTTTCCGGATAATCAGCAAGCTGGGCCACTCGGCGGCGACATCATGGTCAGCACCGAAACTGCCATTCGCCAGTCGAACCACTACGGCTGGTCGGCTCAACATGAATTGCTACTGTATATCATCCATGGAGTCTTGCATTTAATCGGCTATGAAGATCTGGACGATGATGCTCGAAAGATCATGCGAGATCGAGAAATACACTATTTGAAATCACTGGGAATCGAAGCACTTTACGACCCGGAAGAATTATCTCGCCATTCCCTATAATCATTGAAGCAATCATCAGCAATGCCTATACCACCACACGCCACCACCCTTCGATCGTGTATTTGACCGACCCGGAACCACTAGCTATCCGCTCACTCTTAAACGAAATCCAGCAGGAGCAAAACTTTCGTGCCCCCTAATATTCTGATTTGGTTGGCCTTGATCGGTTTGGCATTGGCCACCGTTTCGGCATGCGGAACGCGTGCCCTGTACGACTTTTCGCGACACGAACTCGAGATGTATTGTCGCGTCCGGCAAAATCGAGATCGTTACAATGCCATCCTGGATGAAGGAGATCAGGTTGCACTTGGCGTCGAAATTCTCAGTAAATTTTCTCAAGTGTTGTTTTTGATTTCCGGACTGATCTGGTTGATTCAGACAGATCGGATAAACCCCGCAACGGCGCATACATTTCAGATCGTTGAAGTGTTAGTGGGCACCTTTATTTTGCTCACCGCCACCGTGTGGGTACCGGTTGCTATCGTGCGACTTGGCTCCGCTCCTTTCCTGTACCATACGTGGCGATTATGGAAAACGACAAGTACGCTTCTTACGCCCATTTCCGTTTGCGGTGTGGCCGTCAACCGACTCTTGCATCGCCTTGCAGGCAAGTCACCACAACGACAGTCCGAGGAAGAATTCGAGGACGAAATCCGTGCCATCGTTGACGAAGGCCTGCGGGACGGCCTGTTGGAAGAAGATGCGAGAGAAATGATCGAAGGAGTCATCGAACTGAGCGATGCCGACGTTGCTCAGATCATGACCCACCGTTCGGAAGTCGATGCCATGGATGTCTCGTTCACATGGCAAGGCGTGTTGGAGTTTGTAACGACAACGCGGAGGACACGCATTCCGGTCTACGACAAGCAGCTCGATTCGATCCTAGGAATCCTTTACGTCAAAGATCTGCTTCCAGAATTAGCCAAGCCTCCGGGACTTCGCTGCACATCGGTTCGTGAGCTACTTCGAGATGCCTCGTCCGTCCCCTTAACCATGCCGCTCGACGACCTTCTCCAAGAATTCCTGCGATCAAGAAACCATCTGGCCATCGTCGTTGACGAACATTCATGCGTTACCGGAATTGTTACGATCGAAGACGTCCTGGAAGAGATTGTGGGTGAAATTGTCGACGAGCATGACACGGAAGAAGTCGATGAGAAACGAATCCACATCCACAATGGCTATGCGGAAATGGCCGCACGAGTTCATGTCGAAGAAGTCAACGAACAATTAGGCCTTGACCTACCAGAAGACGATGAATTCGAGACTATCGGAGGATTCGTGTCGATGCAATTGGGACACATTCCCGAGGTAGGAGAGCAAATCTCCTGGTCGTCAGCCACGATCACAGTCCTGGAAGCCTCGCGCCGCCGAGTCAAACGTGTCCGCATTGATTTGCCTAAAGACAATCAACGCGAGTCCGCTTGATCACCCCGACGCATGCGCCAAGTGTTTGCCCACCAAAACCGCCTGGTGACGACCGTCTTCGAACCAGCGTTCTTCGTAGTGTTGCACGTTGATCCCAGGAACCAAGGACGGCAACGCTCCATCTTCGAGAAGAAACCTTGCAGATGGCTTGTCATGGCGCTCGAGGTTCTTACGTGTTGGTTGGACAAATACGAACAATCCATCGGGAGCCAAAAAACGTGTGACTTCGCGTAACAGTGGCATCCACAGAAAATGGACAACTACAATCAGATTCCATTCTCCGTGAATGAGTGAATCTTTTTCCACATCACGGCGTACTGTCTCAAGCTGCACGCCAAGTAGTGTGGCTCGTTGACGAGCCAGCTCTAAAGCAACTTCTGAAATATCAACCAGCGTCACATGCAATCCTCGCTGCGCCAACCAGATGGCGTGTCGACCAGCACCACCGGCCAAATCTAAGGCTCGTCCAGATCGTGGTAGCAAATTTGCAACCGACAAAAAGGCGCTATCAGGTTGTTCCGTGAGGTGTTCGCCTCGCCGGTATTTCTCATCCCATCGTTGTTGATTTTCGTTGACCACAAATTTGCTCCCGATGGATAAACTGAGCTGAACAAGTAGCAGTGACCCAGCCCTCAGGTAGGAACCAAGAATCCGTTCACGGATGGATCACATCACTCCCCTGCCAGGATCGGACGCCAGATGCTAGCATTTTCTAGATGTCAATGGCTATTTTCACGGGGATTACCGCCCGCTTGCAAGTGTTCCTGCGGCGCGGTTCAATAAAAATGTGTGCCGGTTGAATGAACCGGCTCATTCTTGTTGACTGCTCACAGGCCACATCACTATAATTTGTCGCCTGTGTGCTAAGGAGAGCACCACCGTTGGTTGACCCACACGCGCAGCAAACGACCTTGGGATCAATGGATCGGTCCTATTGCTTCGCGACCACGGAGGCGGCTCTACCGCAACCTTTGCACAGGAGTCGCCGTGCCCTCAGATTCCACGTTTGACACCAAGGAACAGGTACGCGTTGCCACCGACATTGTCGATCTTGTTGGCAACTACCTGCAACTTCGCCGACAGGGTCGCAATTTTGTGGCCACATGCCCTTGGCATGATGATCGGCGCCCCAGCTTGCAAATCAATCCAGAACGACAAACCTGGAAATGTTGGGTTTGTGATGTTGGCGGCGACGTGTTCAGCTTTGTGATGCGGTACGAGGGCATTGAATTTCGCGAAGCTTTGGAGATGTTAGCCGAACAGGCTGGAATCACCCTACAACAGCTACCGGGTAACCGGGCCGTCAAACCTGGTAGTCCAGAAGACAAACGAACATTACATGAGGCCATGCGCTGGGCCGAAACCCAATATCATCAGTTTCTGCTACATGCTGCTGATGCCACACCGGCTAGGCGATATCTAGAAGAACGCGGTATTTCTACTGACAGCATTGCACGTTTCCAGGTTGGCTTTGCTCCCAAACAATGGCAGTGGTTGGTCGACCTCGCCAAATCGACGCCCTATTCTCAAAAGGTGTTACAGGCGGCTGGACTGATTGGGATCAGTCAGAACAGCAGCCGACCGTACGATTTTTTCCGTGGCCGGGTGATGTTTCCCATTCGAGACCCACAACGTCGCACCGTGGCCTTCGGTGGACGTGTTCTTCCTGAAACGGCGGACGACCGGTCAGGAAAATATGTAAATACGGTCGAAACCAAGTTATTTTCGAAAAGCGATCAGCTGTACGGCCTGGACTTAGCCAAAGACTCGATTGGTAAACAAAAAGAAGTCATCGTGGTAGAAGGCTATACTGACGTCATCATGTGTGACCAACATGGCATTCGAAATACTGTCGCGGTGCTAGGTACGGCACTCGGAATTCGACACATTCGATTACTGCGACGTTTTTCCGAACGAATCACACTTGTATTAGACGGTGATGAAGCTGGACAGCGGCGCATGAATGAGATTCTCGATTTGTTCGTCGCAGAAGAGGTGGACCTGCGCGTGTTGACACTTCCAGACGGCAACGATCCGTGTGATTTCGTCAGCCAGCAAGGCGCGGAAGCAATGCGTGAAATGGTCAATTCTGCACAGGATGCTCTGGAGCATAAGGTGGGGATAGAAACCTCGGGTCTCGACGTCTTACGCGACACGCACGGCGCACAAAGGGCATTGGGCAATGTATTAAATACGATGGCTCGGTCGCCCCGGCTACAAGTCACAACGGATTCGAATCGACAAATCAAGGAACAACAGATCATCAACCGCTTGGCAAAACATTTCCAAGTGAGTGAAAAAATGATCCGTCAACGGTTGACCGATCTACGCAGGTCCACGTCACAAGATCCTGGTTTCAAAAAGAATGCCCCACCACCTGCAACTACTACCTTGTCCATCGACCCCCGTGAACATGAATTGCTGGAAATCCTATTACTCCAGCCAGACACGGCCCCCGTCGCGCTGCAGGCGATTCGCACCGAACAAATTTCTGCGAAACCGTTGAGGCAGATTTATGCAGTCATTTCTTCATTGGTGGACCAAGAAGAAATCCCGGATTTCAATCGTGTGTTGACACATCTCGAGCAGCCCGAACTTAAAAGCCTACTTGTCAAACTGGACGAGCAAGCTCAGCACAAGGCACAACTGGCTGCCGAAGATCCCGAGACTCGTTTGAATAGTTTATTAGATTCGTTTCGTATTGCCCAAGAAGAGGAGGACAGTCGACTTCAACGCGCCAGGCTCGATGACAAAGATGCAAGCCACGACGAGAAAGTCAACGTCTTGCGAGAGTTATTCGAGCGGAAGAAAAACCGGCTCGGTACCAATGTCCCCACGGACGGGTGACATACCGCACCACCCGGTCTCCGGCAAGTTGTCTCACACCCGCAGAGGCTTTCCGGCGATCGGATCCGCAAGTTCTATCACAGCATCATTGCGCAGGAGGCACATGACGTGGTATACACGGACCAAGAACTTCAGGACCTGATTTCACTGGCCAAAAAACAAACTTACCTGACCTACGAACAGGTTAATCAATATCTGCCGAACGAAGCCACCAACCCCGACAAACTGGACAACCTGTTGGCGGCCTTAGACGCCGAAGGCATCGAATTGGTAGACACTCCACCACAACAAGAATCCGGCAATCTAACTGTCGCGAATCAAGAAGTCTCAGAAGAAGATCTCGTGGAAGACGATAAATCGGCGTTTGTCGATGAAGCCCCCAAGTTGAGTGATGATCCTTTACGCATGTACTTGGCGCAGATGTCACGGATCGGGCTGTTGACCCGCGATCAGGAAATCGCGTTGGCCAAAAAGATCGAAGTCACTCGCAAGCGTTTTCGACGTACGGTACTCAGTAGCCGTTTCGGAATGGAACAGACCGTAGAGACACTCATTCAAGTGTATCAAGGAGAGTTACCCTTTGATCGTACGATCAAAGTGTCGCTTACCGAACGCCTGACCAAAGAACAGATTCTGGCACGCATGCCACACAACCTGCGCACGCTAACGCAGCTCTTGGATCAGAGCCGGAACGATTTCAGACTGTTAATTCGTAACAGCACCTCGTCTGATGCCCGACGCACAGCTCGCAAACGCTATTTGCGGGCTCGAGTCAAAATGTTGCAACTCGTGGAAGAGCTCAGCTTACGAACTCGGCGAGTACAGCCATTGATGCGTCAGCTGGAAGAATTCTCTCGTCGTATGGAGTTTTTGCTTCAACAAATTGATCGGTTGCGTGATGATCCTCGCGCTACCCAGCAATTGACCGCGGCCAAACGAGAATTATTTGAATTATTGGTCAAGACGGGTGAAAGCCCTCAAAGCCTCCGAAAACGCTGCCAGCTGATGTGCGAACAGTTTCGTGCATATGAGCAAGTCAAGCGTGAGTTATCCAGCGGCAATCTACGACTCGTTGTTTCGATCGCCAAAAAATACCGCAACCGAGGCCTAAGCTTCCTGGATCTAATCCAGGAAGGAAACACCGGGTTGATGAGAGCTGTGGACAAATATGAGTACCGTCGAGGTTTCAAATTCTCGACATACGCAACCTGGTGGATCCGACAAGCCATCACTCGGGCAATTGCAGATCAGGCACGAACAATCCGTATCCCTGTTCACATGATCGATGTCTTATCTCGCTTGCGGCGAGTTGCCAAAACCTTACTCCAAGAGAAGGGTCGAGAACCGACCGCCGACGAAATCGCCCGTAATTCCGGCATGTGCCTGGACGATGTCAAACGCGTCTTTGACATGGGACGACATCCGGTCAGTCTTGATCGTCCTGTGGGAGAAAGCGAAGATAGCAGCTTTGGGGAATTAATCGAGGACAATTCGTGCGAAATGCCAGTGCGGACCGCCTCAAACGGTATCCTGCGCGATCAAATTGATTCGCTGCTGAAAACACTCACCTATCGCGAACGGGAGATTATCCGCTTGCGATACGGTCTGGGGGACGGTTATTCCTATACGCTGGAAGAGGTTGGCAGGATCTTCAAAGTAACGCGCGAGCGCGTCCGCCAAATCGAAGCCAAAGCCGTTCGCAAGCTGCAACACCCAGTACGGAGCCAAGCCCTCGAAGGCTTCATCAAGGCTGCCTAGCTCTGCTGACCCGGCTTGCCTGACAACGAAAGGACTGGGCAAAACAAGCCGCTATCACGCACTATTCCCACTCAACGCCGGTCATTTTTGGCCGGCGTTTTTCCTGTAACTTCGTGATATCTCGCCCTCACCTCGCAGAAAGTCACCATGCCCCCTTTTGAGACTTTCATAAGAATAGACTATTATTGAAAGGAATTATCGCTCGTGTCGCGTTTACCGAACACTGGAGGACCATTTACCTGATGAATGTCACCGCAGATGCTTTGCGAAAACTGCATCAAATTCATAGAGACTTGACGGACATGCGGGAAAACATGGCACGTGGCCCGAAACAACTCGCAGCAGCAAACGTCAATCTCGACCGCTTAACTCAGGCCTTTGATGCCAATCAAGAAAACCTGACTCAAGCTCGTGTCCAATCTGATCAAAAGCAACTTCAGCTGAAAGCAAGCGAAGATCGAATCGAAGACATGAAGCGCAAGCGAAATGAATGCAGTACCAACAAAGAATATCAAACTCTTATTGAACAAATCGCTGCTGACGAAATGGCGACTAGTGTTTTGTCCGATGAAATCCTTGAGTGCATGGAAAATATCGATGTGTTACAGAACGTAACCACAGAATCAAAAGACAAAGTCGACAAAACTGCAACAGACATTCAAAAACTACAAAATAAGATCTCGGAAAAACACAAAGGATTGGAAGAAGAAGTAGCTCGTTTGTTGAATGAATTGGTCATTGCCGAAAAAGAATTACCCGATGATTTCAAGACGGAATACGAACGTGTTGTCAAAGCACGAGGCGACGATGCCTTAACGACAGTAGAAAGTAATATGTGTGGTGGATGCTACCAAATGATTACGCCTCAAATGTCCAACGAATTGCATATGGCCCGGCCGGTATTTTGCAAGTCGTGTGGCCGTATGCTGTATCTCGCCGAAGATGAAGGCTAATCTGTCCCACGACATCTTTACTTGGTGCGCAAGTTTACGATAAAATAATCGACGGTTACAGAAATCCATAGCGGCCTCTTCCCAGGAAAGGTCGCCTATTTTTTTGATATCCCATCAAAAAAATTACGTCTGAGGTTTCTAGGTTACTTAAGGATACTGGAAAGTAATACCATGTCAGATCAGGTTCCGATGAGTCGTGAAGGCTATAACAAAATCAAAGCCGAGATTGACCATTTGGAAAATGTCGAGATGCCCGCAATCGCAGAGAAAATTGCCAGTGCGCGCAGCGAAGGTGATCTCAGTGAGAATGCCGAATATCATGCTCAACGCGAAAACCAAGGAATGCTACAGGCCAAAATAAATCTTCTTCGCGACAAATTGGCTCGAGCAACCATTATCGACGTTTCCAAAATCAATCAGGAGGAGATTGCGTTCGGCGCTACCGTCGTCGTAAAGGACCTCGATTTTGACGAAGAAGAAACATATACGCTCGTCGGGGCTGGAGAAGAAGACTACGACAGCGGAAAGATTCTTGTCACCAGCCCAATCGGCCAGGGCCTAATAGGCAAGAAGGTGGGTGACTCCGCGGAAATCCCTGTGCCTAAGGGCACTATCAAATACGAGATTGTCAAAATCGAATACGATTTCGGTTAGTATTCGAACTAAGTTTTTTGGCAACCACAAAATCAGCTGGCACAGATCTAGGCTGGCCTTCCTGGGCTGTCGGAAAGCCAGATTTCTCACACAACCACAGCTTATTCTTAGAACACTCCTCTAGTCTTGTTTTAGCTTATCCAAGTTCGATTTAGCCGTAGCGTCCTGGGGATCAAGTTCAAACGCTCGCTGGTAGGATTCTCTAGCTTTTTCGGATTGCCCCATCGCTTGGTAGATCACACCCAAGTTGTTGTGCACCTTTGCGTGGTCGGGATACCAATTCAATACCTGTTGGAATTGGCTCACCGCTTGTTGGCTTTTTCCCGCCAGATGAAGGGCAGTCCCAAGATTGAGATGAGCATCTACGTGCCGTGAGTGCTGTTTTATCACCTGTCGAAGCACTTCAATAGCTCGTTCATACATGCCCACCTGCAAACAACTGATTCCCAGGTCAACCGCCGCATCAACCATAGTGGAGTCCAACTGTAAGGCTCGCTCAAAATACTCCATGGCTCTGAAATGCTCACCCAAACCTCCAAACGCCTGTCCTATCCGATAATGCATCCTCGCATCTTCACCAACAAGTTGAATGACCTGCCGATAGTGTACGATCGCCTCGTCAAAATGGGACTGCGCACGGAACGCATCGCCTATATTTTCGTGGACGATTGCGCTGTCAGGGTCATTCTCTATAGCCTCTCGAAAGTGATGCATTGCCTCTTCCCATCGGCCTTCTACCCGAAACGCATTCGCCAGGTTGTTATGGGCTCGTGAATTCTTAGGGGATAAATTCAAAGCGCGACGATAATTCTGAATTGCCTTCTGCCGCAAACCCTGCGAAGCTAACACGGCTCCCAAGTTGACGTACGATTGTGCATATAAGTGATTAATTTGAATCGCACGTTCATAATGGTAAATTGCATCGGACCTTCGGTTTTTTCGGAGATAGACAGCTCCTAGGTTGTTATGAATAACGTAGTTGCTTGCAGTCACCTCCAATGTACGTTCGAAAAGTGTTTCGCTATCACGCCAATAACCTACTTGACGATGACACAACCAAGCACATGCCAACAAAATAACGGCAGCACCCCAAGTAGCAGATAAACGGTAGGTTGGCTGGCTATCCACAACATCACCGATCGCCCAAGCCACCATCACCAGCAAACCTGTCATCGGCATATACGTATAGCGATCCGCCATCGAATGGTAGCCGATGGTGACAAAGCCGATCACCGGCACCAGTGTACCCAAGTACCAAAACCAGCCGACGAGCATATACGGCCGACGGTACGAGCGAAGTACAAGTACTGTGATTCCAATCAGCACCACCACAGCCGCCATGATTTGCCAAAGCGGCCACGAATCCGCGTCAGCTGGATATAGAACAGCCAAACGGACGGGCCAGACCGTGTGCCATAAGTAACGCACGTAGGCTGTGATCGTCGTGATGAACCGAATCGACCAGGTGGCTGACTGAACCGAACCGCTGCCATGCTGGACGACAAACGTTGTCACACTAACGGCCAGCACCGTCACCAACATGGGTATCTTCTCAATAATCAACCAGCTACCAATGTGTCGTTTTGTTTTTTTTTCTCTTTCAGTGACATACCAAATAGAAGAAGTCACCGTATGCGGCATGTCTGACGAGATAACCAAACGCCGTAGCGGCCAAACGTCAAATAGCAGTAGCAAAAACGGAGCTGTAACTGGCATCGGTTTCGACAGTAACGCCAAAACAAGAACTAGACAACTTATCACATACCAGCTCCATCGCTTTTGGCGGACAAATTCGACATAACATCCAATGCTGATTAGCCATAAAAACATCGCCAGGACGTCTTTCCGCTCAGAAATCCAGGCTACTGATTCGACATGCAAAGGATGCCAAGCAAATACCGCTGCCACGAAGGCTGGACGCCAAAAACAGCCTGTCATTCGTTGAAGAATCCAACATAATCCGATCGTGTTTCCAATATGTAAGCACAGATTAACCAAGTGGTAACACCCGGGCGCGTCGGCACCGAACAACTGACAGTCCACCATATGGGAGACCCAGGTCAGAGGATGCCAGTTAGACGCATGCGTGCTGGTCAACGCCCAGCAAATGTTTTCCCAAGTCAATCCCGTCGAAACATGACGGTTATTGGCAACGTACTCTCGATCATCCAGCAGCAAATATTCATGGTGAGCAACGTTGCCGTAGACTGCCAGCGTGACAATACTCAAACACAGATACAAACTGGCATTACGCAACATCACGTCCACTCACAACCAACGTAAATTCCTACCTAGGACCTATAGGCCAATAGAAATGTAGACTCCCCATAGAGACTCCATTGGGCCACAAATCATGAATGACATTCGATCGGCAACTGACAAGTGCTTGGTCGGCCGCAACAACCTACCCGGCATCAGCAAATAATGCAGAGCCAATACGGACCATCGTGGAGCCTTCCAGAATCGCTTCCTCAAAGTCACCAGTCATCCCCATCGACAATTCTCTGAGCATGATGCCATCCGGCACCTGTTTCTGCCAGCGATCACGCAACTCGCGTAGACGGGCGAAGGCCCTTCGTGCTGAGACCGCATCGCTTTTCCACGCAGCCATCGCCATCAATCCAGCTACTTTCACATTCGAATAAACGGAAAGGCCCGGCAAAAGAACTTCGGCTTCGTCAGGCGTGAATCCGTGCTTATTTTCGTCCCCGGATACGTTAATCTCAAGCAGGATCCTCGCTGGCTGTCGTAGCAATGCCGCTTCTTGGTCGATGGCCGCCAGTAGGCGTGCCGAGTCCACCGAATGTATCAGGTGTACCAAAGGCAAGGTTCGCCGTACTTTATTCGTCTGCAAATGGCCTATCAGGTGCCACTCGATTGAATTCGATGTCAGATCTTTGGCCTTCTGCCACAATTCCTGAGGTCGGCTTTCTCCGAGCCGCTGGCACCCCGTCGCAAATAACGATTCGGCCGTTGTAGAATCGACATACTTCGTCACTCCGATAAGCTGTATTTCTTCGACACAGCGTCCGGCCTTTTCAGCTGCTGCAGCAATACGTTCCTGAACACGTGATAGATTGTCCGAAATGGATAACATGCTATGTCGTGTCGATGATGACTCGAGCGTATTTCAAAATCCGTACGCCGTGAATAGATAGCTCATTCAATTTCGACCAGCGTTTCCGTCGTACCATCGCGGCGAAAACTGGCGATCAAACTATCGCTGCACAAGTTCTGCCCCAACAACGTCCGATTAGCTCTTTCAGTCAGCGAGCGATAGATCAGCCATTGTTTTTTACCTTTTTGCACGCGAAACCCCACAGCTTGGTCCGGCGACACGCGTTGTAGCTTTTCCGCAATCGTGAGCTGACGCCAAGTGACTGGCTTTCCCATCCTGCCAGTATCAAGATCGAACCACAACGGCACATAGAGCCGTTGTGCTGAGACTGCAAGCGACATCGTTAGAGCGCCTTGAACCACCTCTAGACGCCCCGGACCACCTGCGTCGCGCCATTCCGGAAGTGATAATGGCAACGCATGGGCTAAAGCCTGTCCCCGCTGATTGACAAGAAACCCTTCTGTCGTCTCTGAATCCGGTGAGTAAGAAATGTTCTCACTAAGTTGCATTCCTAAAGCATATTCCAGTTCAGCAGGCTGCGTTCCCATAACAATATCTGCCGAATAGAAAAACTTATCTTTCCGTGTCAACAGCATCTGACGTTGCAAGGTAAATCCTCGTTCACATTCGGCTTCCAGCTCAAGATAGTCGCCGTCTTCATCCGTAAACCAGCAAACCACTTCCCAATCACCAGCAACTCGGATAGGTTGGCCGTCCGCCTGGACCTGAAGATTCCAGTCTCCAGACCACAATACCTCGCCGTTCGCTTCCAACTCGCCATACAACGAACGATTTGCGTGTGCCACTGTGAGTCGATGGCTTTTACGTCGCCACGACGATCGCAGTATCGATACTTCCGCCCATTCTGAATGGACACTCGCTGATGGTAACTGGTCAAAACGCCCACCACGATGTCGCGACTGCACACCAGGAAGTGACAAACGTGCGACTTCGTCATCGTCTGAATCGTTAGAGTGATCCAAGGCAAGATCGAACAAATCCGGACACCAACCTCCTGAGACGCCACCTTGCAATGATTGGCTACCGTCACTTCGAGTCAACCGAATGGCTTGACGTACGCACCATTCGTATTGAACCCTGGCATCTCGGCGAACTACATGCTTGCCAGTCGCTTCGCCCAAGCTGTAAGCTCGAGACCAACATGCCAACAGGGGACGTAATAGCATGAGATTGTCAGCATGAGGAAGGCCTTCGCCATCCAACAACTCGACCATTCCGAGACTTAATTGATCGCGTGCTTGTTTGGCAAGATCTCGTTGAACACTCACCTCAGGAAAACTGAAGTGAAATGCCAATGCCAATTCACCTGCTAAAAGTTGGTGTAACAAAGGCTGATCATCCAACGACAACGCTGTTGCATCCGTAGAGATTTGTACGAGCCCAGAGAACAAGTCCCACCATGGCTCCGGTTCCAGCGCCGCCGCCAAACGTGGCAGGCAGTAAACCATTGCGAGGCACTCCAACGCAAAACCACAATCAAGTTCTCGTTCTTTGGCCGCCACATGCCAATCTATAAAATCAGTCGACCTGTCGGCAAACAGTACCGCAGAATTCCGTAAACGTTTGGACCGCGAGGCGCGTTGCAGAAAATGGATGAGCTCCGCACACTCGAGGTCGAGTTCGGATTCGTCAATACCCCACAGCAACACGCAAACATTCTTACGAGAAGCAAAAATCTCTGATGTGTCGGCCGGGACTCGTCGTTCAGCTAAATGTTTTTGCCATTCCGACCAGCAAACCGGTGGTGTATCGGCATCATCCTCGAGAGACCAAGGAATGAAGGGCGAAACTTTCTGATGTGGCGTGCGTTTCTTCCTCAACGCCTGAAGTTTTCGTGAGATTTTCTTTGAGGTTTGACCCTGAAAGTCTTCCGTCAAGCTTGCTGTAGACATCCGTGGTGCTCTTCCTTTACTGTATAATTCGGCCATAGAGAACGCAGGCCGCGTAGCGTTCCAAATGTTGATTTCCAGCAGAGTACTGCATGCGGTTTCACTATCTTATCAATTTCAACTCAGCATGGCGACACCCTCAGTCTCCGCAATTTCTCCGCATTGCTAAATCGTCACACTGCGCCCTCTATTACTCCGCATTGGATTATGAGTATGACCGAAATGCTTTACGGCGATTCAAATCGTCGACGACCATGGAGACCAGTGATTTGGCCTTCTTTGTTAACAGTGTGCCTGCTAGGGACGAACACTGGTTGTCAGGCGGTGGAGGAGAAACCGAATAACAACACCTCGTCCGTTCAGAAAACCGACGAAATTCCCGCACCCGAAACAAGTGTCGCGGACGAACAGGCCCTATCGAAGACTAGTAAAAATTGGCAACGCTGGTTTCCGGATGAATCGTGTTGGTTTGATCTCAAACGAAAAGCCGTCATCGTGGATGGACAAGTCTGCCAGAGGACAGCACTTTTAGAGATGTTCGCTTGTCCAACCGACACCAAAGATCACGAATCTATCGTTTCCGTCGACTGCCATGCAGCAACCATTCATGCTTACCTACTAGTCGTGGGGGCTCAGCCTGGTAATCCAGTGCAATATCAACCGGAATACCAACCTGCCGACGGAACGGAGATCTCCGTTTTCGTCCAGTGGGTGGATGAAAACGGAACAGCACAAGAGTGTCCGGCACAACAATGGATCCGGCACGTAGAAACTGGACAGGCTATGGAACACAACTGGGTCTTTGCAGGAAGTGAGTTCTGGAAAGACGAAGACGACCAGGAACATTATTTGGCCGAAGGTGGTGACCTGATCTGCGTTTCGAACTTTCCCACCGCGACGCTGGATGTTCCGGTTGCCAGTTCTCAGGACAACGCATCACTACAGTACGAACCGTTTTCCGAACGCATTCCCAAACGTGGCACAAAAGTCCGACTTATCTTGCAACCTAAAAGCGCGGCAACGGATGATCACAGCGACGAGGACGGGCCGACAAATGGAGATTAGCTGCAGTTTCAAATGCAAATCATCCCTGATTGTCGGGAAAGCAAGTATCCTCACGGGGCGAAACGTTCGGCGCCATAACACCTCGAATCGCCAATACCATGATGATAAAGAGAATGCTGACCGATCCGAGAACTGCCAGCAAACAAATCGGAAAATAATCTCTCAGCCATATTACCGGCGGCGGTTCGACAGCTTCGGGAACCCTACGTTGAACCGGCCCTTGCGTGCCGGCTGACATCTCGGCAGCATCACGCCATTCCTGCCAGTCGCCAGCCGCATCTGGCAAAGAAAGCGAGGTGATAACAGGTTGGCGCATCAGCGTTAATCCCAAAGCCACACTGGCCATCAGGGCTGTGTAGCCCACATATACAGAAAACCGTCCAGTCCTGGTTAATCTAGCCCTCAAGATTTGCAATCCACTTTTTTATTGGAGGAGTTCTAGAGCGGCGGCGGACAGAACTGAAAATCCTGTCGCAAGAGCCTGTTCGGCATCGGGATAAAACGTCGGTGAATGCAGCGAAGGTGATGGCTGACCAATCTGACGGTAGCGTTCCAGACGTTTGCCATCGACAGCCCCAAGTCGAAACATCAAGATGGGAACTCCTGCTTTGCCATATCGACTGAAATCTTCGCCACCCATCGAAGGCTCGGCTTCGCTTACGTTTTCCTTACCAATCACCGATTCAAAAACGCGAGACAACCGCCTACTAAGATCCGGATCATTCCAGAGTGACGGGGTACCTTCGGAAATCGAAACTTCCGGCTCCGGCGCATTGTATGCCATAGCAATCGCTTTCGTACGTCGACGGATTGCATCGTGAATCTGCGTACGCACTTCGTCCGTATAGCTTCGCACGGTCAGTTGTAGCTCACACATATCACCAATCACATTATGCTTGGTGCCCCCATGAATGGAACCGACGGTTACAACAGCCGGTTCAATGGGTTTGACTTCTCGGCTGACAATGGTTTGCAAAGACAACACCAACTCAGCAGCCTGAACGATGGGATCTATCGTCGTGTGTGGATAAGCTCCGTGACCTCCCCGGCCATGGATCTTAATATCAACACTGTCGACATTTGCTAGAGAGAAACCAGAGCGATACCCTACTTTGCCGGCCGCCAAGTGTGGGTCAACGTGTAAGGCAACAGCATAGTCAGGCTTGGAAAACCGTCGAAACAACCCATCATCTAACATCGCTGCCGCGCCAGCCCCACGTTCTTCAGCCGGCTGCCCGACCAGCATTAGGGTCCCCTTCCACAGATCCCGATTCTTGGACAGATAGCGAGCGACAGCGGTCAAATTGGCCATATGAATGTCGTGCCCACAAGCATGCATGACACCCACAGGTGACCCTTGGTCACCCTCTACGGTTACCTGCGATGCATACACCAAACCCGTGGCCTCACGGACAGGTAAGGCATCCATGTCCGTCCGCAGCATCACGGTTGGCCCTGGGCCATTGGGAAGAATACCAACGACACCATGCCCACCCACTTTTACAGTGACTTCCAGACCAGCCTGCTCCCATTTTTCTACTAACCGGGCTGCCGTTTTCTCTTCTTGAAATGACAATTCTGGGTTCGCATGCAGTTCACGATAAAACTCCACAACTTCTGGCAGATTTTGGTCCAGCCAATCTTGTGGAGTCTCACCAGATACGACCGAGACGAATCCTATTACCAGCACCAGAACCGCCGCAAAGCTAACCATATGGTTCTTCATTGTTGCGCCCTCTGCTTCAATCATGCATCAATTTCGGGAAATCGGGGGCAGAATGCGGCCCCTCTTAGCTATGACTTCGCCGCCATGTTGATCCACTCACCGTCACGCTGCAATCTAACCAACTGAGGCAACAGCAACCGAAAAGCCCGTGACCTGTGACTTAACACCGACTTTACGGCGTCACCTAACTGCCCAAACGTCTGATGGTACTCCATCACTTCAAACAGTGGATCATAACCAAACCCAGCATCTCCAACAGCATCTCTGCGAATAGATCCGAAACAGCGAGCTTCACTTTCTGCACGTATTTCTCCCGTGGAATCTGCGACAGTCATATGACAAACATAATGTGCCGTCCGCGATGCTTCTGGAATTCCTTCAAGTTTTTCCAGTAACAGGCGATTGTTGTCGTCGTCTGTTGCGTCCTCGCCCGAAAACCTCGCAGAATAGATTCCTGGAGACCCATCGAGTGCATCCACCGCAATACCGCTGTCTTCACCCAACACCCACTCACGAAGGTGGACCGCCTGCTGTGTCGCCTTGAGGGCAGCATTAGCGGCAAACGAATCTCCGTCTTCAACGACGTTTAAAGGGGCATCGAATTCGGCTAACGTCACTAGCCTAAAACCATAAGGAGCCAGCAAACCTGCAAGCTCTGCCCCTTTCTTGCGATTGTGCGTTCCGAGTACAAGTGTTGTGTTTGCCATGACGATTTACCCGAATTGAGTTCAAACGAATACAATCTAACCGCGGTTGGCCAGACTGACCATATGACAAGTCGAACGTTTCATCTGACAACATCGGCGGAGTGATCAACACCGATGTAACTCCGACATCATGATAGAGTTGCACCCTCGCCAGTATTTGCTCCCATTTCCGGTATGAACCGTTCTCCATACCGTGAAAGGATCTGAACCTAATCAGACAATTCCATAGTTGGCGTGTCAGATTCGAAAAGACGCCTCCCTGGACATGGCAACCTAAGTTCGGCGGCGCTTGGACACCGAAGCAGGTCAAGGACCTCAGAAACGCTTTCGGAATGGTCACCGAGTCATTTAAGGAACGTCTTCAGAAATTCAAAGGAAAGTCCACATTTTTGGTTTCCCTAGTCATCATCCATCGGTCCGACACGCCCTATATTATTGCTACCGATCATGCATAGAACGTAAGAAAGCTTCCACAAATCGCACACACGCTAACGTGTTGTCGGGAGGTTGCAGAGGGCAACCTTCAGAACAAGAAAAAGGTGACCATGGGCAGCGCCAAAGTTATCTAGCGAAAGATACCTAATTGCGCGTAGTCGCTGCTCACCGAATATCGTGGCACCTCAATTGGTACCGGCTGAGGATCACAAGGAATTCCCTCGACGACTTTCGGTTGGACATTGACCCCTCCATTCGGCAAGTGAACTTGCTCAGGTCGAAACTGTTCAATGACGCGTCGTATCTCGCTGTCAAGCACTAGTTGGGTACCTCGTTTTGTACCGACCGATTCAAAGCTACCAACAGTCACGATGCTCTGGGTACGATCGTGAAATTGGTAAGCTTCCACACCCAATTCACGTAAAGCCATCGTCAGTTTATCAGCCTGCGCTGCAGCAACCGCCAAACGGCTGGTCATCTCCTCAGCGCCTTGACGGATATGATCAATTTTACGTTGGTCCACAATGGCGTTGCCTTGAAACCTTGCCACACGGACAGTGTACTTTTCCTGACAAAGGACAAGACTATGCTTCAGGTCCTTATTTAAGTTGTAAATAAACTTGTCGATTCCACTGGGAACGAAGAATTCTTTCGGAAGCAAAGGATTTCTCGTGACGAAAGCCTTCCTCATGGGACCTTTGCGCCGCTTTGATTCTCCACTACTCAGTTCGAGAACACGCTGTTGAGCTTCACGCAAACCGCGAAACCTTTGAGTCTTAATGACATTGATGTCGAGACTCTCGGGTGTGATCGTTTTCAACTCATCCAATGTGCGCTTTACTTCTGGCAAATCTATCGACGAAAAGTCTCCGACCAGAACGGCCCATTCGTGGAACGACACATTCTGTCGATAGCGAAGTTTACGGGCGTCCCCAAATCGATTGACCCCCCTACCGTCGACGGTACCAGAGAAGTCGAAACGTTTCTTGTGCAAATAAGCTGCCAGTCCGTACTCTTTTCTTAGTTCCAACACCAAGGTATGAGCCTCTTGTTCCGCATTCTCTCCTGCAAATGTGGTCGCTAAGATCATCCATGGACCTTGATCTTCGGACAACAAATACTTCTTCTGCGGATCAGCATCCACCTGAGACTTAAACGGATTTAATGATTTCCAAGGACCAGCCAGCGCCATTGCGCCAAAGGCTAGCCACACGCTGACCACTATCAAACACGATATTGTCATCCGTGCAGGTTTACGACTCATAACAACCACCGTTTTTGCTGAACCGTTGAATAAGGAGCAGGGAAAAAAACTGCGTCCACCTTGAGGACAAAGATTCGTGGCAGACGAGCTACGAAAAGGGAGGCAAAGTTTAGCAATCGCATGAAATTGCCGCTATAGAGATCAACAGCAGTCACTGCTACTACGAACCGATGCGGCAGGAAGAGACCGACCCCACATGGCCCTCAAGATAATTTGACTCAATCTGTGCGACTTGAACGTCCACGAATTCACCCGGCGATACGTCTGTCTGCACCACGACAGGAGCATATCGACAGGAAGTCCCGGTACAGTATCCAGAGCGATTCCTATCCGGGGTTTCCAGCAACACCCTGAGTTGCTTGCCCAATAAACTATGATGGTATTGCCAACGCAGCCGAGCTTCGATGGACTTCAATTCCTTGACTCGGGCAGCTTTGACGCGCGGGTCCACTTGTGCTGGCATACTGGCAGCCGGTGTCGTTCGACGAGGACTAAAAGGAAACACGTGTATCTTCGAAAAACGAAGCCTTTCGACTGTTGCACAGGTCTCCGAGAACTCTCGATCCGTTTCGCCGGGGAAGCCCACAATGATATCGGTGGTGATCGCGGGATGAGCCAATTGCTCGCGAACCAACGCACAACGGTCACTGAATCGCTTTGTACACCATCGGCGCTTCATCCGGCGCAAGACAGCATCAGAACCACTTTGCAGACATAGATGAAGGTGTGGACAAATCTGATCTGAAAATTCAGTCATCACACCGATTAACTCCCGTGTCACCTCGGTGGCTTCAATACTGGATAGTCGTAGCCGGAATTGACCTGGCAAAGCCACTAGTTTCCGCAGCAGATCCGACAGTCGGATCCATTCGCTTTTGGGTCGCCGCACATTCCAATCCACACCAAAATGTCCTAAATGAATACCCGTTAAGACGATTTCACGATATCCATTGTCCACCAGTCGAGTCACCTCGTCGACAATCTCGCTCACGGGACGACTCGTAAGTTGCGGTCTTACCTTGGGGATGATGCAGTAGCTGCAGCGTAGCAAACACCCGTCTTGAACTTTGACGTAGGCTCTTTGACGGCCACTAAACTCAGAAATTCCCGAGGGGATGTCCAAAACTCCGAACCGGCCCAATAAATCTGGTAGCTCACGCTTGTCCGTCACGACCTCAATGACTCCGGGCAAAGCCGCAACTTCATCTGGGGCACGCGTTGCGTAGCATCCCATGACCACAATCCTTGCACCAGGATTATCTCGATGAATACGTCGGATCAACTGCCGGCTTTTGGAATCCCCCTCATTTGTGACCGTACACGTATTTACCACGCACAGGTCTGCGTTTTCGCCATCCACCGCATCGCGGAAATCATGGCCCACAAGCGCCTGACGAACATACTCTGTCTCGTACTGGTTGACCTTACAACCGAGAGTCGCGGTCCGAAGAATAGCTTGACTCATCGAGTTCCGTGTTGAGGGGGTGCCGTGTAATAGAAGCCGAAAATCACTAGTTTTCCAACGGTTCGATCGTGGCAGACATCGAACCACGACAGCGTCTTACGTCGGGGTCTCGACCATAAGCAAGGATCTGATCACGCTTCAACTCCGCATGTTCACGTGTTGTGGTCAGCAAAACAACTCGGCCACGGTAGTGAACTTCGTTGGCCATCTGCCAACCTAATGTACGCGCGTAGCCGAAAAGTTCACTCAATAAGCGGACAACATAGCTAAACGAGTGATCTTCGTCGTTCCACAAAATAACTTGAAACCTGGGTTGGCGCTGCGCGCGATCTTGGCCCGACGTACTTTGCCGTCTCCTAGGACGAACCACCGTTTGCATTTCTTGGGTGCCCGTTGGCATCGCTAAATTACCTTCACATGTTAAGACTGAACCATTATATTGTACCGTTTGCCTGCTTGGGAAGTCGATTGAAGGGGAATGCATGCCGGATTTTGACAATTTCCTCCGAGAAAACCGAGATCTGTTCGAAGCTGCGTTATGCGAATTCCTCCGAATTCCCAGCGTGAGCGCAGACAGTGAATTTCAGAGCGACATGCGTCGCGCGGCAGATTGGATGGATCAGCAATTTCAGTCGCTCGGATTCGCCTCCGAGATCATCCCCACCGATGGACATCCGATCGTCTATGCCGAAACCCCTCCTGTTGAAGGTGCTCCCACCGTTTTGGTATACGGACACTATGATGTTCAGCCTCCGGATCCTCTTGATCAGTGGACAACTCCACCTTTTGAACCAACGATTCGCGATGGCAATGTCTACGCACGCGGTGCAACCGATGACAAAGGGCAAATGCTCACTCACATCCACAGTGCTTACACATGGTTGCAAACCGAAGGATCTCTACCGCTACAAATCAAATACCTGATCGAAGGTGAAGAAGAGGTTGGCAGCGAGCATTTAGAAGGTTTTTTGGAGAAAGAACACGACAAACTCGCTGCGGATATTGCTGTTGTCAGTGATACGTGCCAGTTTGCCCGAGGCCAACCCGCCATCACGTATGGCCTACGCGGCATTTGCTACTTTGAG
This sequence comes from Pirellulaceae bacterium, assembly GCA_022448645.1. The sequence continues at coordinate 25,494 of JAKVBZ010000013.1, read as the reverse complement.
TTGCGACTTCGTGGCCCGAAACAAGACTTGCATTCAGGAACCTTCGGTGGCTGCATCCACAATCCAGCTAACGTTATCTCTAAATTGCTCGCCTCTTTGGTCAACGAAAGTGGAAAAATACAGATTCCTGGATTTTACGACGAGGTTCGACCGCTAACCGATGCGGAGCGAGAACAATTGGGCAGTTTGCCGTTTAACGAATCGGCCTTCATGCAGCAGATCGGCGTCGAAGATTTGGGCGGCGAAAGTGGATACTCAACACTGGAACGTCGTTGGGCACGTCCTACTTACGACGTAAACGGAATCTGGGGAGGATACCAGGGAGAAGGCGCCAAAACGGTGATTCCCTGCGAAGCGGGAGCTAAATTCAGTTTTCGCCTCGTGCCAGATCAAGACCCCGAGAAGATTACCGCCAGCTTAAGGACCTTTCTCCAGGAAAACTTGCCCAGTGGCATTCAAAGCGAATTGATCGATTTCCATGCAGCTCCCGGCATCGTTGTGCCCCTCGAAAGCCCCTACGTTCAAGCTGCCGCACATGCTGTAGAAACTGGTTTTGGCCGTTCACCGGTCTTCATCAGGGAAGGCGGATCGATACCCATTGTAAACTCTTTCCGAAATTTGCTAGGAATCGATACCCTGTTGCTTGGTTGGGGACTAGACGATGACAATACACACAGTCCTAATGAGAAGTTTTCCTTGGCAGACTATCATCGCGGCATCAAAGCCAGCACCTACCTGTGGCAAGAACTAAGTAAAATCGAATCTAAGAAAGTTACCTGATGTTGGATCGCAAGTATATCGTCGACAACGCGGAGCAGGTCAAGCAGAACTGTCAGCATCGAGGTGTCACTGCAGACGTTGATCGTTTGGTAGACATCGAAGCTCAACGTCGAATCAAACAAAACGAAGCCCAGGAACTCAATACTCAGGCGAATGCCAATAATAAACTCATCAAACAAGCGGCGAATGATAATGAACGTCAACTAGTGATCGAAGCTGGCCGGAAGTTGCGCGAGCAGAAGGATGCTGCGCAAACCGCTTGTGACGATTTAGAACAAGAAGCACTCAGTATCCAGCGACTGATTCCGAATCTATCGCATCCAGAAGCTCCCATCGGAGTGGATGATAAGTCGAATTTGGAATTGCGTCGTGGTGCGCATGCACCGAAGAATTTCTCCTTTTCACCGTTAGACCATGTTGAATTGGGCGAAAGACTTCAACTATTCGATTTCGAGGGAGGAGCAAAAACCACCGGTCATGGATTTTACTTCCTCAAGAACGACGCCGTATTGCTCGAAATGGCCTTGCAACGATATGTGCTCGACATCCTGATCGCCGAAGGATTCACCCCAACCACCACCCCGGATCTAGCGCGCAATGAAATCCTGGAAGGGATCGGCTTCATTCCTCGTGGACAAGAAACTCAAATATACAGTGTGGAACAAACCGACCTTAGCCTGATTGCCACTGCCGAAATCACATTGGGTGGTCTGCTATCCGGTGAGACCTTGGATTCCTCTGAGCTACCCATCAAGATCTGTGGTGCAAGCCATTGCTATCGAACGGAAGCCGGTGCTCACGGCCGAGCCACTCGTGGGCTATTTCGAGTCCATCAGTTCACCAAGGTAGAGATGTTTGCCTTCACGCTCCCCGATCAAAGCGAGGCCACATTGGATTACTTCTGTGAACTTGAATGCCGTTTGTTCGACGGACTAGGCATTCCTTACCGAGTTGTGGACACCGCAACGGGTGATTTGGGTGGTCCAGCCTTTCGAAAATTCGACCTGGAAGCGTGGATGCCGGGACGCGGCGAAAGTGGCGAATTCGCCGAAGTTACGAGTACATCAAACTGCACCGACTATCAGGCTCGCCGTCTGAACATTCGCTACAAGACCAAAGGGGAGAAAGGCACGCGCTTCGTGCATACCCTCAATGGCACCGCCGTAGCCCTCAGCCGGGCCATAATTGCGGTACTCGAAAATCACCAACAAGCGGACGGTACCATTCTCCTACCCGAGACTTTGCAGCCATACATGGGCAAAGACCGAATCAGCCTGCCGTCCTAACATCATCCCTCGATCGTTGATTCCTGTGGGCCTCCGATCGAATTCGGATTTCCGGTGCGTGCCGACAGATGCGGCCATCAGGTCACCGAACGGTTTCAGCGCGTTGTCGACAAGGTCAGGAAGAAACGCGTACGACAGCATACGTGACCAAAAGACTGTCGAATATCTTAGCCGATCCACAGGAGTGATGCATGCCTGTGGCCAGAACCCGAAGCTGTCAAAATTCGTATTAGATTTGAAATAAAAACGCCCCGCCCGTTATAGCCAAAATGGCATCCATGCCGTGATCTACCAGTCCATGGTGACTTGCTTCCCAACCGGGTAACACGGACAGGCGCGATAAATGGGTAGGATGGTCTTGGCCATGCGGGCAAGGACGTAGTGTACTTCAAACTCCTGTAGGAAGGTTGTTTGACCGGAAAGCTGCCTGGCAAAATGAATCACCTGCCCTGTACCCGTCGAACAACATATCGTGCAGGACCTCACTGAGTCAGATCGTCTAACAACTTGTGGAATTCAGGAATCGTTGAATTCAAATAATCACCCCATGCAACGGGGTTCCAAATTTCAATGCTGTACGCTGACGCAACAATCATTACTGGTGCATTCGGCTCCACTCCAAGAAACTCCCGAAACCCCTTCGGAATTAACAGTCTGGCCCCTTGAGTACCTTTGAAGGTCAGGTCCACGGTGGTGCCTCTGGTCGATAACAGCCGCCCCAACCGCTGAACTTGCTCGAAACGCGCATCCAGTTTTCGCGATTGCACCTTGCCACGAATGACCAACATGTCTCGCTCGAGTTTGTTCGCCCACGCGCTGTGATCCCAAAGGCTCAAACAACCAGTCCGCTCTTTGGCCAATGTGCAGCTGACCTCCACGACAACGCCCTCCGCCTGCTCGGATGACTGGGTGGCAGCTCGCACAGCCTCGCGCCTGGCCTGTGCGTTCAACTGCCCTTCCGTGTCCGCAAAGATCGTTGCCGTCGAGTTGAGTACCTCGCAAAAAGAAGACGGGACCTGGACCCGGAACCGCTCGTCCAAAGTACGAGACACCTCCAGTGAGGCAAATCTGAAATCTTCGCTCTCCGAAACCATTTCCCATCAAACCAAGCCCACCGTAGCTTGCTACCCACATTTTTTCATTAAGTTCTATATTGGGTTATTTTTCCCGTATTCTTATTTTTTATTTACTCTTTCGGGCTTTTTCCCCACATGTTTTCCTCATATTAGCGAGTCGGAATTGAATTACAACCCCGCAGAACAAAAAAATTCGCCGCAAGCAAAAAAGGCGATTTAGCTGAAAACTGCTTCCAGCCTGGTGAAGTCTGAGAGCTGTTTTGCCACCAAGCGATGCAAATTTGACCACATGGCCTGAACGATGTCAGTTTTCGCCGAGTGTGGTCTTACGCCGTAGAATGTGGTGATAATGCTGCGCAAAACGATGAGATTCGTCGCGAACGTATTGCAATAACCGCAAAGCATACGCATGTCGACTAAGTCGCAGAGGTTCTGACTGTCCTGGCAGAAAAACTTCTTCCTCACGTTTGGCCAACGAAATAACAGTTGGCGGATCAATCTGCAGCTCCTCGAACGCGGCCATGGCAGCGTTTAGCTGCCCCTTACCTCCATCGATGAGCAAAATATCCGGAAAGGCATCAGCGTCATCCTTTAGTCGCTGAAAACGCCGTGCAACGACTTCGTGAATGCTTTGAAAATCGTCTACACCACGGACTTCACGAATCCGAAAACGGCGATAACCTGGCTTAAATGGCAAACCATCGATGAATTGAACAAGACTCGCCACGGTCTCACCGCCACCCAAATGGGCAATGTCCACACCTTCAATCGTGCGTGGAGTTTCCGCCAGCTTAAGAACTTTCCGTAGTCCCAGCAGCCCTTTTTTGGGATCAATAAAGAACACCTCCGGTTGCACATGCGTGTCGAGCTCACCCCTTTGGTCGAGTGTCTCTAACAAATGAATCTCGTCTCGCAAACGAGCGGCCTGTTCAAACCGCAAGTCAGCTGACGCCTGTTTCATTTCTTTCCTCAACTGATTCAAAAGCGTATCTTTCTTGCCTTCCAAAAACATTTGCAGCCGCTTGATATCTCGCCGATAATCCTCTTTGGAAATACGAAGATTACATGGGGCGGTACACTGCTGAATGCTCGCCAACAGGCATGGACGAAACCATTGCCATCTCTCATCGTCGGAATCAATATCCAAGGAACACGTTCGGAATTTGAAAATACGCTGCAAAACCTGCATGGCTCCACGAAGAGCGCCAGCATGCGCGAAAGGTCCAAACAATTTCGCGCCCCGATCGGGGGGTTCTCGCGTGACTTCCACTCGTGGAAAATCTTCCCGCGTCGTGATCATCAGATACGGAAAACTCTTATCGTCCTTTAGTTTATCGTTGTACTTAGGCTGAATGTCCTTAATCAAACGTGCTTCAGCCAACAACGCATCGACTTCACTGTCGCAAGCCAAGTAATCTGCGTCGCAAATTTCACTCACCCAACCAGCCGTTCGTATTTCAGACTCTGCCGACTTCTGAAAATAACTTCCCGCTCGCGACCGAAGATTAATCGCTTTGCCAACATAGATGACGCGCCCTGCAGCGTCTTTGAACAAATAAACACCTGGAGAAGTCGGAAATTCACGCACTTTCGCGGAAGCACGTCGGAAACCTATCCCGGAAGCTGCATCAGGGGTTCGATCGTCGTTGGCAGACATAACCTGTTTGGTCTACGTTACGCCGCAATATCGTTGAAGACTTGCATGCATCTCGTCCAACCTTCGACTCATTTCCGCTTTGGTGTCTTCCAAATCGGCCAATTGTTCCGCGGGAACAAACGTAAACATGTAGAACTTAATCTTGGGTTCCGTCCCAGAAGGCCTGGCAGCAATATAGTTGCCGGGCTTCTCTAAGTCCAACATCACCATGTTACCACGCGGGGCGTCAAGAGGCTCGGCGGAACCATCACGCCGTCGAATCACACTGTTTTGAAAATCCCGTACCGCTACGACAGGTAAATCAGCCATCTCCTCCGGAGGATTCTCCCGGAATCGGTTCATCAAATCCTGCATCACGGACATGCCCGCGGATCCCTCCATTTGAATCGTCACCAGCTTTTCTTTGTGATAACCATGCTGCCAGTAGAGTGCTTCAAGTTTTTCATGAACGGTTTGACCCGCTGCTTTCCAGGTTTCCGAAGCTTCGGCCATTAACATCGCAGCGATTGCAGCATCTTTATCACGAGCGTGTGTGCCAGTGAGATACCCATGGGATTCTTCGACGCCCAAAACGAACCCGTCGGGCCCCGCTTCATCGATCTGGCCGCCAATCCACTTAAACCCAACCAACAGATTCCCATAAGTTTGAACCCCGTATGATTCACCGATCCTTCGAATCATTTCGGTCGTCACCAATGTCTTTACCAAGTAATGGCCCGCAGTCAAACTGGCACGGCGCTGTTCAAGAACGTAATCTGTCAATAACACGCCGATTTGATGGCCATTCAACGTCCGCCACTCTGAATCAGAATCCCATGTAAGCGGCGCCGCGCATCCCAGACGATCACAGTCGGGATCTGACGCCAGTACCAACTCAGCCCCCGAAATCTGGGCTCGTTCTATCAAGGGGGTGAATACAGCCGGATTCTCTGGATTGGAAACGTTCCCTGGAACGTTCGGGAAATCACCGTTTGGCTCGGCATGGTCCCGAAACACCTCCACATCCGTGAATCCATCTGCCTCGAGCACCGGGACGATCGCTGAAGCACCCACACCATGTAAAGGGGAATACAACACCTTTAAGTCACGAGGTCCCGCCTGACGTTGCCCCACGACGGCGTTCACAAATGCTGTATCTGCCTCTGACGTACAAATCTCAATTTTTCCCTGCTGCAGTCCTTCTTCAAAAGACTCACCAAGTTCAATCCGGTCAACATGACACATCACTTGTTCAATAATCCCTGCGTCATGAGGCGGTAATACCTGGCCACCGGTAGACCAGTACACCTTCACAGCATTATCACTGGGCGGATTGTGGCTAGCGGTTACCATGATGCCGCAGGCACACTTCTTGTGGCGCACCACGAAGGATAGCTGAGGCGTACTACGGTAGTCGTCCAGGAAATAAACACGAAACCCTTCCGCGACGAGAATGCGGGCACATAATTCGGCAAAATGACGGGACCTGTGCCGAGTATCATAGGCAATCGCACAAGACCACTGATCGGCGTCCGGCACCTTCTGCTTCACATACCGGGCCAATCCCGCAGCACTTTCACCAATGGAACGGTCATTGATCGCATTCGTCCCGATCGGATACATACGACCTCGGCGCCCGCCTGTACCGAAAGGAATCGTGGTCCAAAACACCTCATCGAGCTGTTCCCAACGCTCGTCTTGAATATGTTGCTGCAACAATTGCTGGAATGGCTCATAGGCAGGTTCACGCAGCCAATTCAATATATTTTCGCCAGCGCTAATCTGCAGTTTCCCCTGCTGAAGGGCTTTTTCAACACATTGTATCGCCTGAGCCATGTCAACTTGGGTATCTGTCGGAGCCATAAGGAAGCCTTCGGGAATAAGAGGTACCCGTCTATTTATCACACCAGAATTTACAAATCGTGCTTGCACAAAGACAAACACACGACCATTATGTCATGTTTCACCTGGGATCCAAATAGGAAGTTGATTCAAGGGAGGTTCTTTTGGCTGAACTCATCGTAAGCGTTTCCGGTCTACGCGGAATTGTCGGAAAGACATTGACAGAAGACACAGCGGCTCGTTACGCCGCTGCATTTGCAAACCATTTACAGGAAGGTCCTGTTTTGGTCACCCGAGACGGCCGTGCAACCGGTCCCGCGCTAGCACAAGCTGCGTTTGCTGCTTTGCACAGAAGTGGTCGAGAAACCATCGACGGTCAGATCGCGGCGACACCAACCACGGGCGTGCTGGTGAAGCACCTGAACTGTGCAGGTGCGATTCAAATCTCCGCCAGCCATAATCCAGCCGAATACAACGGCATGAAATTGTTTGGCCCCGATGGAAGGGTCATTCCAGCTGCTCAGGGCTTGTTGGTAAAACAACAATTTGATGATCTCGTTGGGTCGGACTTCACGTCATCTGCCGCAGTTCATCCTCACCAATCCATCGATTCGTACGATTCACATTTAGAACTCATTCTAAACACCGTGAACGTTGAACGGATTCGTGCATGCCGATATCCAGTTCTTCTCGACTCCAACCACGGTGCCGGGAGTCTCCTCGGAAGGAAGCTGCTGGAAACACTCGGCTGCGAAGTCACCGTATTAGGAAATAAACCGGATGGACAATTCGAGCATCCTCCGGAACCCACCGCTGATAATCTTGTTCACGTCGGCCAACAAGTTGTGGATTGCGGCGCTGTCGTAGGATTTTGCCAGGATCCGGATGCAGACCGATTGGCACTCATCGATGCTGACGGTCGTTATCTGGGAGAGGAGTATTCGTTGGCACTTTGCGCCGATCATGTGCTACAGCAACATTCTGGCCCCATCGTCACCAATTGTTCGACAAGTCGTATGGTGAAAGACATCGCTACGCGTCACGGAGCCCCGTTTTTTCACAGTGCCGTTGGCGAAGCAAACGTGTGTGACGAAATGATCCGCCGCAATGCCGTATTCGGCGGAGAAGGAAACGGTGGCCCTATCGACCCGCGCGTCGGATACGTACGTGACAGCTTTGTAGGTATGGCTCAGGTCCTAGACGCCATGTCACACAATCAGCAGCCACTCAGCCAATGGGCCGATACTCTACCTCGCTATTTCATCAAGAAAACTACCATTGCCGTTCAACCAAACCAGATTGGCGAGTTGTTCGACAAACTTCAGTTAGTCTTCTGTGTCGCCGAATCAAGCCGTCTGGACGGACTCAGGCTGGACTGGCCAGACCAGTGGCTACTGATTCGTGCAAGTAATACCGAACCGATCGTACGAGTCGTTGCTGAAGCGACTTCACAAAACGCCGTCGACAAATTGTGTGAACTAACAAGCCAGGTCCTTCAGTCATAACTTAAGAGGTGATTAGCTAGTATGACGCTAAACACGATTTCGCAAACGAAAGGCCAAGACTTCTTTCAAGCTGTCAGCGGCAACGGCAAGTATCTTGCTGGAGCTTCGTCTTCCCAAGAAAGACATTTGAAACGGCTACTACTGGTACATGACCATTGAATTCCCTGGTGGCTGCAGTCCAGCGTGGGGAGCTACCAGATCTCGGCCCAGAAGACTCGACGCTCGTCCCTTGCGCTAAGACTCCAGCCACTGAACTCACCGAATCAATTGTCTTCTTCTATTAGAGCCAGAACCCATGCATCGTTTCAGAGCGGTCACAGCCTCTCGTTTTCTATCGTAAACGGATTCCTCATACCGTTTCAGGAATGAGTGCTGTTTTGGTCCGTCGATTCGTTTGACTGGCCCTCTTCTTCTCGGATGATTCTTCCCAACCACCATCCCCAAACGACATAATGAAATCCAATTACCATTAGAATCACTCCGCCGATTACAAATACTTGACCGAATGAACCAAGTGTCAGAAAGAATAACACGGCAGACACTATCGCGAACAAGACGAACGCTAGAAATATCGACAGGATCGTGCGATGAGGCTTCGGTGGTTCAGGACGACGCAATTCATCCGTATTCATCAAACAAACTCGGCTTCTACCAAATCGCGAATGACTCCACTCTGATATCCTCGTCTCAAGAGTTCATTCACGGCTTGCTTGCCCCGTTCGCCGAAATCAAGCGTCCAATCATTTACATACATGCCTACAAATTGATCTGCCTTATTTCGGTCTAAATCTCGCCCGAACTGCAAGGCATACTCCAAAGCTTCCTGACGATGATCTAATGCGTATTGAATACTCTGCTTCAATAAGCGTTCCACCGTTTCATGTACCGACGTCCCCAAGTCTCTCCTCAGAGCGTTCGCACCTAACGGCAAAGGCAAGCTCGTCTCCTCGTACCACCATTTCCCCAAGTCAACAACAAGCTGCAAATCCTGATCGCCGTACGTCAATTGTCCCTCGTGAATGATCAATCCAGCGTCCACTCTTTGATTGTTGTAAGAACCACGAACCGTGGAAGCAATAATTTCGTCAAAAGGCACTACGACGAAATCGAAATCCGCCTGGAGACACAATCGAAGTGCCAAGTAAGCAGATGTCAATGTCCCTGGCACTGCGATTGTCTTGGACACCAAATCCGTGACCTCGCACGGTTCTCGAGTAACGACCATAGGGCCATACTGATCCCCCATGCTCGCCCCACAAGAACACAAAATATATTTATCCGCCAAATGCGCATAAGCATGAACACTGATGGCGGTTAACTCCAATTCCCCCGAAAATGCCCTCTGATTGAGCATTTCAATATCAACCAATTCGTGCTCAAAACGATATTCACCCGTTTCTACATGTCCATTAGCAAGCGCATGAAACATGAACGCATCGTCCGGATCCGGACTGTGACCAACTCGAATTAGCTGCTGCGTCGTGGTCAATGAAGTATCCTCCTCAACATGTACAACAATCAGTGCCAGGTACACGCGGCGCAACAAGTTACCAGCCTTGCCACCGCTCCCACTGCCTTTCAAGATGACATCATCCCGGATTCCCGCCGAGATGGCAACCACCCCCACCCGAAGACACGGAATACCAACCAAAATCGCTGCCATGACAAAAACTGTTGACCACTGACACAGTTTTCAACCGTCTAGAGAGAGGCCCTTAGAAGACGAGCCTGGGTCCACATACGGGTTGCCAGACGCCGGATAACTCCGATCACCAGTTCGGCGGTGAGGAAAATCATCCTTCGGCAGAGTCACCTCCAAGCCAGTAACTTTGACTTCTCGTGCTTCTGGCGGAACTACCGTATTGGGATACTTGTTGCAAAGTTCCTGCCAAGTACCACGTTCCACTTCCAACACCCTAATCACCTTGTCCACCCACAGTGGATCTCCGTCAACCTCGGCCTGCGTGATTGTTCGCACCAAGAATAAATACACATCGGCCATTTGATTGGCGATGTCGGATTTCTCTGTTTTCAAGGAACTCAGCAATTCCAACAGTACATCACGACAACGTCGACACGCTTCTCGCGCCTCCGAATCACATCCATTTTCCCAGTGATCCAATGTTTGTCTTGCGAAGCGCAACCCACCGTCAATAAGCATCAGCCGCAACTTTTGTGGAGTCGCCGTGTTGGCTTGGGCTTCCAGATACGCGTTTTGGGCAGTGCGATCCATGAATCATCAACCTCCGTATCATCCATCACAAATAAGTTCTATATGACGCGTTATCGCGTGGCCTGTCCTTATCAGACCAACAACGAACCTAACGATACATTCGTCCGTGAAGCCACCATCGACAACGAGTTCAACGCGGACAAACTATGTTGCAGTTGTGCTACAATAGATTCCATCTGAATGAATCGATTCAGCAATAATATGCGTTCTGTGTCGAGCCGTGTGTTTAACAACTTAATTCGATCATTCGTGTTTTCGATTTTTTTCGCAAGCGTTTCCGAACGGTTGGCTAGCAGCGAGTTGCCGGAGCCGGCGAGTGATTCGATCAATGCGTCGAATTCCCCAAAAACACCGACGGCTGGATCTAATGCCTCCGCTTCCTTACTAAAAAACGTCCTCAAAGCCTCTGGGTCATCGAGCAGTGCCTGTGACAATTTTTCGCGATCCAGGCTTAACTTACCCTGGTCGTTAATCTCAATACCCACCTGTTCCAACGACTGAAAATCCCCCAACCCATAAAATGACGAAGTCGCTAAATTTGCTAGTTCGCTTTCGACCCGGAGCACTTCTGACGATCCGAATAACACACCCGTCGTATTCTCGACTTCGTTAAAAAACGTCGCAGAGTCAATGTGTTCAACAACGGCATTGTAGGCATCAATAAAAACATCCACAGCCTCGACCAAACTGTCCTCGGTTGCTTCGACATCAATCGTGACGACCTCATCGGCAGCTGACTCCAACGTAATGTCCAAACCGTCCACAAAGCTAGATAATCTATTACTGGGTGACGAAATCAAGATCGACGAACCGGCAAGACCTGGTGGACCAAAGGCCAATAAGGCGTCTTTCGCTTGAACCATTTCCTGCAAGGCCAGTCCAGTCTGACTCGCATCAATAAGCACCTCGCCTTGGGGCCCTGGTTCCTTACTCACCACAGAAAGTCGATAGCCCGAACCGTCGAATACCAATGCAGCATTCACTCGAGAATCGGCATCGTTAATACTTTTCACCAAGTCGTCGAGGGTGTCATCTGCGTCGATTGCAACCGTGACTCGACTTGATCCATTCAACGCTTCTACAGTTTCGATGCCAACCTGCTGTGTCGTCGCCGTCCCTAAGATTCCCAGATCAGCTGCTGTATCGCCGTTAACTTCACGAACTGACAACTCACCGAAACCACCAGCACGATCAATCAATACAATTCCATCGCCGGTGTCATTCATTTGAGCATCCACAGCAATGCTCTTCGCATTTATCGCGTCAACTAACTTGCCAACCGTTGTAATAGGGTCGTTCTCATCATCCAGTTTGATAGCCGCCTCAACGCCGTCACTGTCCGTGATGATAAAAGAACCTGCCTCCACTCCCTGTTCATTGTTAAGCAACGCTAAGGGCGTGGCCCGGCTAACCGTTTTCAAATTCAAAGTCCCACCATTGACCGAATTTTGAGTCGCATTAACCGTAATTCCTAAAACGTCAGCGGTGTTGTTGATATCACCATTGGCCACAGTCAGGTTTCCCGACCCTCCACTCGTATCGAGCAGAACGATTCCGTTACCTGCGTCGTTCACCCGGACGACAATAGAAACTTCCATGTCATTGGTTGCATCGTTTATGGTGCGAATGATCTCCTGAAGCGTCTCCGCGCTCGACAGATCAACCGTAGTATTGACTCCACTACGATCTGTCAGATCAAGCGTTCCCAAGGTCCCCAATCCTGACCCACCCTTAAGACTGTGGAGCAACACATCTTTTAGACCGGCATGTAGTCGGCTACTCGTGATCACGCCGTCTGCGTCAAGGTCACTCGTGGCAATGCCTAAGTTTTCTGCGGTCGTCCCACCATACAGGCTCGCCACCGTTAAGGTGTTTCCACCGGTTGTTAGATCGCTTAGCTCAATGTGCAGACGATCTACACTGATCTGGGCGGTTAACCGGGTCGGATCTGCCGCGTTCAGTGTCTGGAGCACCTCCCCTAGGGTGGACTCCGTTGTGAGATCAATATCAAGATCGGCGCTGCCGTCCCGAAAGGATACTCGCAGGTCGTCGACTCCATCGTTCACGTAAACTCCGTTGCCGTCATTCAGCTGACTCAGCGCTAAACCGTCGTACAGCTGTACAACATTTCGTCCGCCCACATCCGTAACCATCGCCAGATCGAGGTCGATACTGGCTAATCCCAAATCGGCCGCGGTACTACCACCGCCCACTTCCTCGACTTTCAGGTGACTTGTGGTGGATCCTGTATGGTCTGTCAATCGAAAACGGTCGCGATCTGCGGCAATCGTTACATTCACCGTCGTATTCGAGTTGAAGGTTTCAATAACGTCATCCACGGTCTGAGCAAAACGCAAGTCGATGATCGTTCTCGCACCCGTTCCGTCTGTCACACGAACCCAACCTCGAGCCACACCAGTACCTTCATTGAGTGTAGCGAGATTGAGGCCACGATCTAAAAATCCGCCATCTTGCAGGGTCAGGGTTCCGATACCCAGCGGTTGTTCCTTGTCCACCATTGAACGACTGAGAAACTGCTGACCACGAGCTTGCCGCACCGGGGTCAACAGATAACTTCCATCGGTCGGCGTTCCCGAACTGGACACGGCCGCCGTCAACAGACTTTCGTTGGACGACGTTACCTTCTTGGCTTCAAAAATCGTGGTATCACTCAGCGTGTTCACAGCTCCTTGAAAGTTCACTAACAGCGACGTCAATTGGGTAATCGCCATTTGTTCTGAGGTGAAATCCTCACGACGGGCCACTGCGAGATCGCGAGGGCGCGCTGAAATGGCCATCAACTGGTCTACGGTGTCAGCGATAGGAAACCCAGTGATCACTCCGATATTGGACTGAATCTGCCCCATAGAACACGTGAAATCTCTCTGATCGGACTGCGAATTGGGGACTTTGGTCAGCGGCGTCGATCCACGTTCGGCGTCGTTGGAAGTCACTATGTAAACCACCTAGGCTACCCTAAGTTCCTCCAGAATAGATATCGGTCACGTGACGGTCCCGAGACGAAGAAAACCGTGCCAAGTCCCTACACAGTCAGAGGTTATTACAAAACAAGCCCGCCTCCTTTGGGGTGAGGCGGGCTGTGGATGAATCATGCTGCTTTGCTAGCGGTTTTATCGCAACAGGGACAGAACGTTTTGCGGATTTGAGTTGGCGATCGCCAGGACCGACGTACCTGCTTGCACCAGGACCTGAGCCCGTGTCAAAGCAGCTGTTTCGGACGCGAAATCGGCATCTCTGATAGCACTTTCTGCATCGGTCAGGTTCACTAAGGCATCGTTCAATGAACGAAGATTTGTGTCGACGGTCGTTTTCTGGAATGCCCCCAAGCGACCACGTAGTGACGTCACTTGGTCAATGGCCTCGTTCACAATATTTGCGGCACTCAAGGGGTCCGCTGACAAGCTGGAGGTCTTTCCGGAGCCTAACTGGAACAGCTTGCCCGATACTCCACCCAAACGCGCCGTGTTTACACTACCGATTCCTATACGAGCTTGTTGGTTTGCAACAACATCTGGACCAAGCTGGAAGAGTGCACCTCCACCCATAATGTTGAAGTCGATCGAACCAGTAAATCCAGCTGAAACGTCGATTTCTAGGTCCAACGTCGCTGAATTGATTCCCAGCGTGTTCCCCGCTCCGTTCGCAGACGTTCCGTTCACTTTCGCGACAATGTCGGTGCCAGCATCACGCGCCTTTTGACCCAACACACTCGTGAACGTTCCCACCGGGTTTTCTTCGATAATCTGAATATCGACATAAGCATCACTACCGTAAGCTGTCGAACTCAGTTCCAAAGTCGTCCCGTTAGCTGTTGCCTGAACACCCGTAGCGTCACTTTGCAAGTTGACAGCCGTCGTGATCTCATCAATGGTAGCCCCGGCCTCAAATTCAAACACATCAGATCCCGAAGCTCCAGACAATTGGAATACCACGTCGTGGGTAACTCCTCCCAGAGAAATGCTGGTCACGTCAACCTGAGCCTGTGTTGCCGTTGAGGTAACCGAGATATCAAGGCTCATTTGTCCTGTCGCACCCAAATTGGCCTGCTGAATTTGCAGGTCGTTGATCTGACCAAAATTTGTTCCAGCCGTGGTGATGAAGTCTAAACTACCGTCCAATAGTTTTCGACCTTGGAATGAAGTCGTCTGTGCGATTCGGTTCAATGCTTCCAGCGAGGAGTCGACCTGCAACTGGTTTGCCGCAACTTCCTCGGCCGTCAAACCACCGTCGTTGGCAGATTCCGTCACCAACCCTCGGATATCGTTCAACAGAGAACTCACTTCGCTAAGAGCGCTATCTGCAGTAGCCATCACATGGTTGGCACGTTGGCTATTCGAGATGGCAGCTTTCACACTGACAATATCACTGCGTAGGTTTTCGCTCGCAATCAAACCGGACGGATCATCTTTCCCACGATTGATTCGCAAACCAGTACTCAGTCGTTCCAGTGACGTGTTGAGGTCAGCGTTAGATCGACCAAGAATGTTTTGGGCAATGAGTGACGAAACGTTTGTATTGACACGTGACATCGTGTGCCTCTCCTGAAAATAGGCCTAAGTGTTTTCATGTCGCATGAGCTGCATTTCGGGGGGCCAAAGCTCACTTGAACAAAAGAATTGGTTCGTAGACCGGCTTATCTACTCGCCTCGAGAAAACATAGCTTTTCTAGCGTCGCCAAGCAAATCATTTTGCAAAAAATGGTCTGCCTTCGCACTGAATGACTTTAGAAACGCTCGTCACAAGTCATGATTATTGAGAAACCGTTCATCAAATCCATCTTTTGAACGTCCTTCTCCTCACCAGATTGAACCAGCCCCTTACGTCTGTCATGCCGGCGACGTCCTCCTCTTAAATCAATACGTCAACCGAGCGAATCTATTTGTCCAATCGTTGTGCAAGCTATGTTACTCGCAGGCCTTGTTACACCATGAACTGCGGGGCAACGAGCGACGTCCACTATCTACTATTGGACTAAGAAATCGAGTTCGCGACACCCGAGAAAATCGAATCTTACGAATCTGACGATTTTGCGTTACCTACGTCCTTTGTATCCTCTGGATCCAACTGTGCCGCCTTGCGGTTCTCGCGTTGAATCGCTTCGTATACTTCTTGGCGATGTACCGGTATATGCTGTGGAGCATCGATACCCAAGCGAACTTTGTCACCTCGAATATCGACGATGGTTACGACGACGTCGTCGCCAATCATGATACTCTCATCTCGATGTCTCGATAGTACCAGCATCGTTCACTCCTCAACGTTGTTTCAATGGTTCGAGCCGCAATGCGGGAAAGTTGTTTTTCTATGATATGATGGCCAATCCTGCGATCACAAATAATGAAGGACAGTGCGCCACACAAACCAAGCATTTTCCGCTGCTTAACGGATACGTTCAAGATATCGGAAAAGCAAGCGGAACTTAATCAGAAGTCGCAGAGGCTTTAGAGATATACCGACCGGAGGGACTGTATCACGCAGGTCGACGCAGCTGTACGTTTTGGGGAGTTATTGCGTATTGCAATGGCTGGTCGTCATTGACCACAACTTGCCTCCCTAAACGACGCTCAAGGTTAAAAAGAAGTGGTGCTTTAAGATTGACCGTTAAAGTCGATCCCGACTTACTGACAACCACTAGCACCTGCGATTCCTGTACATCCCGCAAGAGCAACGAAGTGAGTTCGCTACGAAAAACCTTGACCTGATAATCCGGTACAAACCGACATGGACTGACCACCGCCAGTGCCACTTCTGGGGACGTCGTGCTTTGTAGCCATCCCACACTTTCATTCTGGGCGTCGGAAAGCAACACCCAATGACGGCTGGTATCCATGCCTGGCAGTCCATCTGGAAACAACAAAATGTCACCAGGCTCAATCTCTACGCAACCAAATCGGCTCGTGTTGATTTCCATCGTGGACAGCCTTCCTAAACCGTTGATTCACCGTCTATTCTTGCCAGCACGAAGCGGCCCATCGTTTCCAGCAAAAGAGAATATCTCTGAACGGTACATCGGCAAGCCACAACTGTTTCGTCCAGTAAAATCGGTATGACCGTAACATAATTTAAAGGAAATCCAACAGCGATAACCTGACGGTGTGAGCTACCGCCTGCAGTGAAGCCTGAAAAGCGGCCTGCCTTGCGGTGAATTGTGAGATAGCCTCCACAAGGTCCACATCAATCTCGTTCGATAAAACTCGTTGCAATTCGATGTCTTCTTGGCTTAATCGAGTTGCCACCACATCAAGGGTCTGCTCCCTGGCTCCGATCTCCGCCCTGGTAAAGTTGATGCGATTCAAGTCGCTATCAAGCTCACCAACCAAACGTTCAATTTCTCTCACATTGTTGTTCCGCAAAGCCTCGTCCAATCGCACCAAGGTATTGAATGCTCCATGTGTCTCGATCGGGTTTCGATCGGTACCTGAGAGAACCCCAGGAGTACCTGAATCAGCAACATTCTGGTCCATTCCCACCGGAATCAATCCCAGCTGCCAGACCGAGATGTTGGGTAAGTTGCGAGTCACCGTTAACGTGTCTGCCCCCGTCGCATTGGAATCCGTCAACTCAATTCCATTGCCGAACGATTTGAGCTGGGCGACCACTTGCGTCGCAGGATCCTGGTTGTCGACGTGACCGTTAATGATGTCCAATACGTCGCCGACCGTCTGGGCCTCGGAAATATCAATCGCCAGATCAAATCCATCTCTGCGGTGGATGAAAAAGTCGGTACCACTATCAGCTAATACGCCAATGCCATAATTCAGGTCACTCAGTGGCGTATCCCGATCAAGGCTACGAATGCCTAGTTGTGTCGCCGTTGCCCCACCATTTTCGCCAATATGGAAGTCAGCTCCGCTAATGGAAGACAGAATATCAATTCCTGTTCCAGCGACGTTCATGGTCGCCAAAACATTGGCACCAGAAACCTCGACGGCGTTTAAAACATCCTCAATCGTCTCTGCGGCTGCGAAGTCGACAACGTAGGTCTTGTCCTTATTGACGATCCGCAAACCTGCTGTTCGGTCAAAATCGACACCACTACCACCAGTTGTCATGGCCAGAGAATTCACGTCCACTAAGCCGGTCCCTGCGTCCGTTGCAAGTCCCGTGTCCCTTTTGTACAGGCGGATTGAAAACAAGGCATTTACTGTCGGATTCAGCTGAAACGCATCGATCAGATCATTCGTATTCGTGTTGCCAGCATCGACGTCAAACGTCAATGTTTTGTGATGAGGATCGCTATCGTCGTAAACAACCGTTTCGTTGCCCTTAGTCACCACACCACTGTCAATCAATTGAATCGTGATATCGTTGAAGACTGCTCCATTTTGTTTAGCTTCAATCACCAGATCGTTATTTGCTCCGACTGAGGCAAATACGGCACTGGCTGGCGTACCCAGTATGTCATCAAGCCGTGTCGTAAGGGACAGGCGAGGGTCCACATCTTTGCCAATCAACGTAGAATTTCCGACGCCCAACGGCTCGAAGATTCCCAGATCAAACGCCGTACGCCCTCCCGCAACCTCCGTGATATTCAGGTTGCCTCCCCCCTGACTGTCTAATTCCAGAGAAAGGCCGTTATGGGTCACGCGAGCGATGAGCGTGCGGCCATCGGGCGGATTATTCTCGATGAGATCAATCACCTCGCCCAACGTTTGTGCACCAGAAACATCGATCACACTGGATGAACTTCCATCCGAAACAGAAAAACTACCGCGCCCAACTCCTAAGCCACCATGAAGATCATCTAACCTGGTCCGTTCCGTGACGAAAGGATTCAAATCTGCGCGTCCATGAACTGCACCAGAAATCGCTCCGAATGCGTCATGGCCCGTTACATTGGAAAAGTACTGAAAACCAATATCCGCAAAACTGGGTAAATCATTTCTGTTTCCGCCGTAGTTGACGTAACCATCGACAAAGGAAAACGGTTCGACATCGGTCACGGCCCCTGCGAAGAGATGACGACCCCGAAATCGCTGGTTGCCGATAGAAGCCAACGAATCAACCGCTCGACGAACCTGGTTCGCCACAGCGTCACGCTGATCATCTGTTGCCGTGGTGCCAATAGCTCCAATCACTTCACCGCGTATCGACACTAACACGTCGGCTACGCTCGACGCGGCTGTCTCAGTCGCCGACAAAAAGGTCCGACTGCCACCAAGGCTGACAGCAGACTGCTGCTTCCGCTCCAGTAGACGCTGTAACTGTATCGCCCGAACGGATGCTGTCGCATCGTCACTAGGATTCACCAACTTTCGACCCGAGCTGATTTGCGTTTGCAATTCTAACAGCCTGCGCTGATCCTGCTGAATCTGTGAAAGCAACCGCGAACGGGTTAAAACGTCAGTGGTTCGAGATGTGGGAAGGGGAATGATACGCGACATGGACGTTCAATAATTGTTGAAACCAGTTCTAATGGGCTCTGCCAACTGAGTCGCGGGACCACCGGCGTCGAACACGACGAACCCCTAGTCCCCCAACTCCCATGCTCTTCCAGTGTTAAGGCCAACCCTGTATCTGTTAAATCGTCGTTAGTATTTCAAGCAATTCCGATACCGTTGCAATAAGCTTCGCGGACGCCTGAAAGGCTCGCTGGTGGGTAATCAACTGAACTGCTTCTTCGTCCAGATTCACTCCACTGATCGCTAAGTGCTCACCTTGGATTGTCTCCTGAAATAAACGTAGTCCGTCGGTAACGGAACGAGATACGGCTGAAGCTTGTATCGTGCCACCAGCAAGCTGATCATAAAGCGTCGTCAAGTTTGAACCATTGCCAGACTCAAGTGGTTCGTCCAGTAGGCCGGCCAACTCCAAGGCGACCTCCGTGTTTTGGCCAAAGTCATGCCGACTGGTTGCCAGGGTCTCCGGTCGATCCATTAATTCTTGCCTTACACCAGCATCACCGGCTGATGAACCGGTAAAGAACGTCCCAAGTCCTAACGCGGCGATCACCCCGCTGGTATCGTTGGCAAAGTCAAATTCCAAATGGGTACCGTCAGTGCTCACCTGTAAAGTGGTTGAATCAAAGTTCGCAATTAAGTTTGCTGAAATACCAGGAACGGCGTCGATGGCTTCGGCAAGTTGTCGCAACGATGTGTCATCATCAAATCCGTTGAGATCCACCGCGATATCTGTGGTGTCTGTAGATCCTGTATGCAGGTTTCGGACTTTTATCTGAAACAACCCGCTCTGCGGCGTGAACGGTAACCCCACTTCGTCCAAGACCTCTTCCGGATCTTCCACCGCAACTTCGGCGGTGAGCTGAGAATGCCCTATCACCCCAAGCCCACTGGAATATCGTCGATTAAACTCTTGGATTAACGTAAGCGTGAAGTCATCAAGCTTCTGGAGGAACCCGTTCAACACCTCATCCCGTGCAGCCAACAAACCTGCCAGTTTACCGCTCGTGTGCTGTACTTCCGACTCGGTCTGTACAATGTGAATACTCGCTTCAGTCAACCGATCCTTTTGCGTAAACACCGTTTTCACTTCACGATGTTGGCCTTTCATCACCAAGAAGTCACCACCCGCAAATACTGACACAGACCCTGTTTTGTCCTCGATAGCTTGAATGTCAATGATTTCAGAGAGCTTCGACAACGCTGCTTCACGTTGATCACGCAAACCAACCGCGTCGCTCGCAATCGTTCCTCCACCCTCTAATTGGACGATCTTTAAGTTCAACTCAGCAATTTCAGCAATATAATTATTGAATTCGCTCGTGAGGCTCACAATCTCTTCGTTCACATCAGCATGTTGCTGCCGCACCAGTCTGTCGAGGCGATTCAGTTCATCGGTAACAACCTGCGCTTGTGAAACAGCCATCGTACGTACGCCGCTATTTCCAGGTTCTGCCAGAATGTCGTTCAGACTGCCGAAAAAGCGATTCAGCGCGGTGCTTAAATCCTTATCACCCAACTCGCCAATAATGCCCTCTAGCCCGATGTAGGCCGCCTCTTGCGGCACAGCCGCCTCCAGTTCACTGGTGGCTCGCCGCAGCCGATCCTGAACAAATTGATTTACCTGAGAAGTAATACCCTGAACACGCACACCCAGTCCCAAGCGTAACGAGCCGCGCTCTTGTGTTGGGGCCGGTACATAGTCGACTTGCTGTCGCAAATACCCAGGCGTCGCCGCGTTGGCGATGTTGTTACCAATGACCTGCAAGCCGATCTGTTGAGCCAGCAGCGAGTTGGCAGCAAGTTGAATCGTACCGGAAAGTGACACGTCAATGTCCCAGCGTGCGCAGGTAGCCAGTCATTAGATGGGCCGTCCTGAGAAGAAGCGACGCGTCATCAACGGGCAAACCGCACGACGGCCCGACGAAACGTATCCCCCCACAACCCATGAGTCTTTATATCGAGAGCATGTGTGTCCCCCGAAAAAATCGCGGTGACATGCACACGCCTGGCGTAGCATGACATGTTTCGACCACAAATCAGCCCATGCGATCGACTAGCGCGCCACTCGGAGGAACAGCCGCTCCCTTACCATATGTCGGCTGTAATCGGCCGCCGGTAGCGATTATCTCTAATAACTGTGAAACATGCAGCAAGCTACGCTGGGCTAGCACCCAGTTCGTTAGACTTTGGTGTTGAAGTAACCGCATCTTCCCAGAAACGTCCTGTAATCGGTCCTCTAAATCTGACGCCTCGGTTGGAGGCAATTCCGAGGCCAAGCTCTGCAGCGAATCTACGCTTATTCCTTGCTGTTGTGCTCGGTCCAACAAAGTAGCCCGCTGATGATGAATGTTTTGCAGTTTCTCATTCAATGCCTCTTCACGTGGTTGCATTGCGCGCATGCCATCGCTATCACAGTCGGCCATCATCTGACGTTTTTTTTGCAACACATCAAGAAGCTCATCTTGAACGCTCGTCAAACTAACAAGGAGTTGCCCAATCTGAATTCCCAGACGATCGCTTGTTTCGTCAGGAGATCCATCCGGCAGCGTTTGTTCCTCAAGTGATTCCAGGTCTTGTGTCATCTCGATCATCTCACGTCAAATCTAGAAGCGTGGTTACATCAAATCGAATGTTGGGCCATCAGCCCATCAATATCGTGACATGGAGAAAAGCTCAAACATTGGCTCCGTAAACGTCTTCGCACTACTTTCGCTCACTTCCTCGACTAAATGCTGATCCAGCTGAGCCTGAAACACCTCTTCTGCGCGCCCACCATGAAAGTAGGCAGGTTTCTCAGTTGTCTGTCTCATCGCTTTAAGTAAATGGGCGAAAAAAGTTTGGCCGACAAAGTCATCAAAGGCTTCTCGTAATTCGAGAGAATCACCGTGTTGATTTTCATCTTGAATCCGGTGGGCATCTTGCAATGAAGACGCTTCCGTACCGCCTAACTGCTTTATTGCGAGTGACGATTGGCCCCAAGAAGCATCGACCTTCATCGTGCTACCACCTTTCCGTATAACTGACCACTTTCGTCGATTTTTCGGATAATGTCGATGATATCCGCCGAGGGCACACGCACGGCGTTCAAGGCGTTCACGAGTGCTTGAAGACGTATGTTCCCACTCGCAACGTCGGTGCCATCCTCCGGCAAATCTGTTTGTTTACGTTCCGCGTCGAGCACCCGTTCCTCCGCCTCCAAGTCAATTCCGACAAACGTGTCTCCTCCGGTTTCTACAGTGACGTTCCCATGAGTCACCGCAACAGGTCCGATTTCCACGTCGGCACCAACAACCACAGTCCCAGTAGCCTCGTCAAGAACCACTCTGGCTTGAGCTTCTGTCGTCGACAAGACAGAGCGCCGTAGTATGTCAGCGACAAAAACGACTGGGTCATCCCAGTAAAGTTCTGGAATGTCGACTTCCACGTTGATTTGATCGACAGCCCGAGCCAATAGTTCAGGTGTGGCCCCTGAATTGTAGCTATTAATGCTGTCCGCCACGCTATTCGCCATGCCGAACCCGGCATGATTCTTGTCCAAAACAAGCGTCAATTTGTGGTCCTTGAAAAACTCATTACGAAAATCCTCTTCCATCCGACAACCAGTGTGAATGTGACCTACAGTGGGTTCATCTGGATCCGTCGTTTCAATGGAACCCTGTGCGAATGCGTAAACTCGATCAACTCCCGGCCGAGGGCCCAACAACGGTGTCAGCATTAGACGGCCACCAGAAAGACTCTTCGCACTGATCGCACTTACTTCACATTGAATCTCGTCACCTTGGCGCGCACCGGCTGCTGGAACGGTAGCTGTGACGAAGACTAACGCCACATTTTTTGCGTCTTTTAGCTCAGAGAGCGCATCATCCCGGAGATGCCCCGGCGCAAGCGGATTACCCATCAACCGAAGTGTGGTAGCCAACGCTCGTGCGGTAGGTTTGATATTCGGATCGCCAGTACCATTTAAGCCTACGACGAGCCCCAACCCATGAAGGGTATTGGCCTCCTGGCCCTTCACACGACAAATGTCACGTAATCGGGGACCCGCCCAACTTGTCGTAGTAGCCACAAAGGCCACAAACAATACAAACAACAATTGATACCACCGTCCCATCGTTCCACTCCATGCTTTGGCTATCTATGGCAGGTCACCACAATTAAAATCTGTTGTCTCAGAACCAACGGAAGCGATCCCGCAGCTTCAGTAACCAACCTCGTCTATAGCTGTCACGAATCGCACCCCGCTCCTCCTTGTGCAGCCGTAATGATGCAATATGTTTGCTTAGTACGACACGATCCGGCCCCACACTACTGCGTGCACATTCGCCGCTAAGTGAATACTCCCAAACTTCCTCGTTGTTCCTTATTTGCTGATGTGCCTCCAAGACGAGATTGCCGTTGGGCCGAATGTCTACCACCTTGGCAGTGATATCAAATTTGATCCCTTCACGTGTTTCCAACTCGCCTTCAGAGCGATACAACTGGTTGACACTTCCACGGATACGTGGATTACCGTCGGCTTGAACCGCCGGCTTTAGCGTGTTGAAGCTTACAAGTCGAATCCAATCCTGCAGCACGGCGTCAATCGACGATATTTTTCGCCGTTCGATTTCTCCTTCCGCAAAAGTTTGTGACTTGTGATCCACGCGGATCGTCACGACGTCCTGGATGCGCATCTCTTGAGGCGGCGGCAAATCACGAAACAACCAACTCGCGTCTCCTAGCCGAGACGGATTTCCGTTCGGGGCCGGTGCAGCAAATGGCACATCCTTTTGATACAGGCTGGACGTTTGCGCTAACCCTCGCCCTGCACAAATCAACCATCCCCAGAACAAAAGGGTGCCGATCCAGACGACAGAACGCGCCAGCATACCTTGGCCCCCTGGTGACCCTTTGTGACTTCCAAAAACACTCAAATGGTTTTTCATAAGAAACATTGTTTTCAACATCGAAACGTGGGGTTAATGCACGACGACACCACGGGCGTAAACTTCGACTTGTTGTACATCGACGACACGGGCAGAGAACTTTTTCTTGCGATCTGACAAGGACTCCACCGTAATCAGATCACCGTAGCTGCCTTGGTGAACCGCACGGCCTTCTGTTTTCACACGAACTCCCGCCGCCAAGGCGACGACAGTCACCAATTCGCCGCGCCGCACCAAGATGGGGGCCTGAATTTCATTGGCCAACACGGGATCGCCCGCTGAAATCGGCTGTTTTACCACTTGGCCCACAACGTCCTCCACGTCACGACAGACATCGTCCGGTAGTTGGCCTAAGGGTACTTCAACGAGATTTACATCGACTGCACGTACAACATCACCACGCCGCAATGGCCGGAGTGCATGGACGAGCCGTATCGTCTCAGGTTGCTGGCGGGCACGATTCGTTTTCTTCCTGGTACCAAAACGAGTCTCGTGACGCTCAGGTGGTACACGAGACGTGTCATCTACATTCAGCACCAATCGTACGCTGGTCGCACCAGACAAGCGGAAGCGCCGACTGTCGTAGCCATTTTCTTCCAACACATCGCGAACCTGATGGTGTGTCACGGTTCGACCGTATTGCTCGTCAGTCAAGTGAAACATCCTCAGTCGAGACAAGCGAGCGACTTCGTCTCGGTCACGTGATTTAATAACGGCAATTTCTCCCAATCTTACGGTTGCATTCTGACATTTACACGATGGTTTTAAGTGAATGTCGGCAGCCAAAGTGACATTCCAATGCGCCATCGACTGCAGGCAGACGACCAGTAATGTCACACAGCACATATGAGAAGATAGCCGATGGGCCATCCTTTGTACGGCTAAATTCATGAACATGGATTTCCTAACCAGAGCAGACCGAGAATGCATTTACCTCATTCCAAAGGTTTAGAACCGTCGTAAATTCGCAACCAATTCCAGAATTTGATCGCCCGCTTGCACCGTTTGTGAGTTCAGCTCAAAGGCCCGTTGCGTGGTAATCAGGTCAATCAATTCCTGTACAGGTTCCACATTGGACGCTTCTAGGACATTTTGCCGGATCGATCCAAGACCCTGTTGGCCAGGGATACCAAGAACTGGCTGAGACGATGCATCGGTGTCTACAAACAAATTATCTCCTAGCTTCAGCAAACCGTCAGGGTTTTGAAATGAAGCAATCTGTATCTGACCCTGTATCTGTAATGCTTGATCGTCTGCTTGCCTTACGGACACCGTTCCATCGGGACCAATCAGGATGTCCTTAGCATCGGGGGGGATAGTAATGGCTGGATCAAGTGGTCGTCCTGTCGTCGCCGACCCCATGACGATTTGACCCTGATCGTTCAAAGAAAAGTTCCCAGCCCGGGTGTAATAGATGTCGCCCGTCGCCACGTCCTGGACTGCAAAAAAGCCATTTCCCTCAATGGCCAAATCGAGTTGGCCATTGGTAAGCTGGAAGGCTCCTTGACCGAAATTAGATTGGACGCTCGATACGCGAGCCCCTAATCCTGTTTGAATGCCGGTAGGCGTCAATTGCCCCTGGGTTTCAGCACCGGGTAACACTTCGTTACGGTAGAATAGATCCTCGAAATTAACGCGATCTTTTTTGAACCCCACAGTATTTACGTTTGCCAAGTTGTTGGCAATAACGTCAAGCTTCGTCTCCAGCGATTCCATTCCCGTAGCGGCGGTATAAAGTGTTTGTACGCTCATCGTTTCATCTCACTTCTAAATTAGTTACTACGAAGG
>JAKVBZ010000129.1 GCA_022448645.1 Pirellulaceae bacterium | reverse complement strand
TTCATTGGGCAAAGACCGCCCTCTACGACAAGCTTGTATCGTATGAGCGAGAAGGAGCTATGGTCTCTAATGCAATCGTTACTCTCGATACGCATCCTAAATTGCATAAGGGAAGTGGTGAGCAGTCGAGTATCGAATGGACCATTCGAATTGCTGCAAGTATTTGCGAAGCTCTGCTGTGCCAAGGTGTCGACCTTACAATCTTTACTCACACGAGTCAGTTTCACGCGCTTTCTAGAAGTAACGATTTGACTGGTCTCTTAGACTGGTTTGCCCTGCTTGATGCGCGTAACGGTTCGATGCCCGATAGCTGTCTTCGGTCCCGATCCACGCGTTTCACCAATGACCTGACAGTTCATATCACGACAGACCTCGGCGACTCCTTCTCCGGCGACTCGATCGTCTATCGTACGGATTGCGAGGGGCCTGTCTCCGTCAATCAAGGTCCCATGTCGCGCAGTTGGATTACGGTAAGAAGCGATGGCGATGTGCCGACGCAGATTCGCAACAGTTGGCGAAACGGTCCCGGGAGTTTTTGTTATGCAGTCTAATTCATCATTAGCGGGCCCAACGTATCTCTTGGTGGCAATCGCAACGCTAATGTTGCAACTTGCTATCTACGATCGGCAGGGACCCGCTCCGCAGGAGTGGATTCAGCTCGCGATTGTGATGATTGTTGCTCTTGTTCTTAGATACAAACATCAATTAGGCAAAGCGACAACTGGGCGTGTTCTATCAATCGTTGGTTTCTCGGTGCTGATGATTGTACCCCTGGTATGGAATGCGTATGGTCGAAAGATGGGGCGTTTTGGTTGCCCTTTTGAAATGCAAATCGCCCTGTGCCTGCGCAATATGATGATTGGCCTGGCCGCTGGGGGGGGTGATAAGAGAAGCAAGGCGTTCGCCTCTCTGGCAAGTTGTTTTCTTGCGTTGTTCAGCCTGCTTTGGCTGATGAACTACTGGACCATAGCACTTCTGATTGTCTACACAATCGCTGGCATGTGGTGGTTGCTGGGAGCCTACTGGTCCCGACTTGGCGACTGTTTCTTAACGCATTCAGAACGCGCTATTCCATGGAAGCCTGCAATATGCGCAGCAGCGTTAGCAGGCGTGGTCACATTGTTGATGTTTCCATTTGTAAACGGCCAGTCCTACACGACGGCCATTGAAGGTTTTCTGCCAAGTTCAGGCGGTACTGGTTCGCAAGACGAATACGCCTACGGAGGAGTTGGCGATGGGCCGCAGATGGTTGCCGCCAAAGAGAATGCCAGTAGTTTCGGTCCTGTCGAAAGCGAACTGTTTCTTGAATCCAAGATGCCAAGCTTGTATGACGCGATCAACGAGTTTTCCGAGCCTCTGCCGATATCGAGAAAAAGAAAACGCATTAAGGCAATTCCACTTGGTTCCATCCAGATGCAGAAGAATCACCAACGACGAGGTATGAGCCAAAACGCTGCCCGCGAATTCAGTGCTGTCCGGAAACGAAAGCGAAAAATTGCAAATGTGCAAGATTTGCGATCTCGTGTCCTGTTGCAGGTTTCTGGACGAGTTCCAGTTCATCTCGGCTTGTGCACCTATGATAGGTGGGATGGTCACAAGCTGACATCTTCCAATAGTGCCAGACCAATTCCAATGAATTTGGAGAAAGGTACTTCAGACGGAAAGAGTTGGGTGAGATACGATGGTACATTAGCCAACGATGCATTGTCCTATTTGGACCAGCATGAGATTCGAGTTATCAATTTGAAGACGGATCGAGTGCCATCCCCACCGAATCTGCGGGGGATCCATATCGATAGGATTCATGCCAAAAACTTCTTCGATACGACGCAAGACGGAATGCTTGCAATCGATGTCGATTTTATTCCCCAATTAACAATACTGCATCTTGAATCGCTCCGTCGTCGGTTTTCCCAGATTCCAGCTATTGAAAAGCGTTCTGAAGACGCCAAGATCTCTAAGAATGCCGTCGCCAACCTTGCTCACGAATGGACCGAAGGCATCGCTAATGGGTGGCCTCAGATCGAAGCCGTTTGTAGGCGTCTGCAGCAAGAATACACACTCGATCCGGAAGCCTTGGTTTCGCAGGATGTAGAAGACGCTGCAGAGTACTTTCTTTTTGATTCAAAACGCGGCCCTAATTATCTATTCGCTACGTCTGCCGCTCTTCTGATTCAGTCCCTGGGTTACGAAACGCGAGTCGTGAGTGGATTCTATGCCGACTCGGAAAACTACGACCACCAATCTCGCCTCACCTTGGTTTATGCGGATGACGCTCATTTTTGGGTTGAAGTGCTTGCGTCGCCTGGTGGGTCTGAGTCAACGGGTGAAGTTGTCAGGCGTGATCAATGGTTTACCGTGGAACCCTCGCCAGGATATCAGGTCCTGCTTGCACCCGAATCTCCCTGGTCAAAGTTGCTTCATCGAGCCGCTCGAACCTGGCACGCTGTAAAGAGCAGGCCTGTTACAGCCTTGGCACTCGTAGCATTCGTAGTAGCCACCTGGTATAAGAAAGCCGATGTCATTGACTTGGCAATCACATACTGGTGGCGTTTGCATCACAAATGGGGAGACGTCAGATACCAAGTCATATCAACACTGCGTTTATTGGAACGTCGGGCAAGAGTTCGCGGGTACCCACGTCCCAGCGCACTTTCGCTCAGTAAGTGGAATCTTTCTAAATCGCAGGATTCGATCGAGGCCGAGAACTGGGAAGTCGCATTTCTTTCACTTGCAAACTGGGCCCTCTATGGTGAAGGGCATTCTGCCTCCTATTCGCGAGGCGAAGTGAATGCCTTGTGTAGAACTGCCGCTACTTTTGCACTGCAACCACCTAAGAGGCGGCGCCACTTTAGTTCCTCGCACTTAAGGGGAGGAAGCTAAATGACTGTCAATCAAACAATCGACGCAGTAGTTAACATGGCCGATCCGACGGAAGCTATTCAGTCGCTACGCGACGTCTTGAACACAGCAATACGCGGGAAAAAAGAAGTAATCGAACTCGTTCTTGCGAGCCTGCTTGCCAGGGGGCACTTGTTGCTGGAAGACCTGCCGGGGTTAGGTAAGACAACCCTGGCAAAGACATTGGCAGACGCTATAGGAGGGCAGTACACACGCGTGCAATGCACTCCTGACTTGATGCCGAGTGATATTACTGGCTTTAGTATATTTAATCAGAAAACACGCGAATTTGAATTCTGTGAAGGTCCTGTTTTTGCGAATGTTTTGCTGGCAGATGAAATTAATCGTGGAACACCCAGAACCCAAAGTGCACTGTTCGAAGCGATGGCCGAGCGGCAAGTCACTATCGATAGAGTAACGCATCGCTTACCACCAACATTCTTTGTTGTCGCTACACAGAATCCGGTAGACAGTCATGGTGCTTACCCGCTACCAGAAGCACAGCTCGACCGTTTCGCAATGAAGTTGTCTATCGGTTACCCTGGACGTGCTACAGAAATGGAGCTTTTGGCATCCCAGGTTGGCAATCAGGACCAGGCAGAGTCTGCAGACATAGTTCTCTCGCCGGATTCGCTGGCGGCAATTCAGTCCTCTGTTGCTAATATCACTGTTGCAGAAAAGGTGCATCGATATCTGGTCGATCTGGCTGAGGCAACTCGCAACCATCCCGACATTAGTCTTGGCCTGAGTCCACGAGGGCTCTTGATACTGCAGCGGGTAGCGCAGGCGCGCGCCTTTCTCAGGGGGCGCAGTTTCGTTACGCCTGACGATGTGCAGGATGTAGCAAAACCAGTCTTGAGTGTCAGGCTATCAGGCAACTTCAGTTCCTTCGAGGAAGTAATCGATGGGATTTTCAGTAAGATACCGACTCCAATGTGGAACTAACCCACGAACGTTTTTAGATATAACTTTTTAGGTATTGAGGAAAAAATCATGAAAAAGATGCCTCGGGTGTTTGCGGCTATGTACTGCCTTACTGTTCTAGCGATTTTTGCGGGATGCCAATCGTCGGCAACTAAAGTCGAAAAAGAAGCCGAACATGATCACGGGCATGATCACGGACATGAACACGGTCACGAGCATGATCATTCTGTTCGTCCGCAATCTCTTCGAGAGGCAATCGTCGAATTGAAGGAACTGAGCGACCGGTTTTGTTCTGCTATGGATGAAGGCAATATGGAAGCTGCACATGAACCCTTGCACGATCTTGGCCAGTTGCTCGAAACGATGCCCGAATTGGCAGCCGATACCGATCTTCCCGAAGAGCAGTGGAAACAGGTCAAAGAAGAAACAGGCCGTCTTTTTAATTCATTCAGTGAAGTCGATTCCACCTTTCACAAGAAAGACGGAGACAAGAAAGCAGCATATGAGAACACCAAGTCAACAATCGAAGCAGGCGTTGCTGCATTGGAAGCAAAGTTGCCGTTGTTAGGTGAGGATACACCGCGCGTTGATCGTGGGGACAGCCAGCAAGAAGATGGACAAGCCCACGGAGATGGATAGGCGGATGTTGACGACGTCGTCAAGAGTAAGTGTACTTTGGGTTCGATAGGCAGGAAACATCCATGGAAGTGATTTTTTGGGGTGGCTTGCTCCGCTTTGGTGAAGCGGTACTGGTGGGAGCGCCCACGCTCCTGGTAGGGCTGTTTGTTGCAGGTGTGTTTAGCAAGCTGGTCGGTCCGGAGCTAACCTTCAAGATATTTGGCGGAAGGAGTTGGCGGAGTCTGCCCCAGGCCTGGTTTTGGGGAATGATGCTGCCTGTCTGTTCGATTGGCGTTATCCCCGTCGCTTACGAGCTGCGCAGAGCAGGCCTTAGGGGGGGGGCTATTTTGGCTTTTGCGCTAACCGCACCTCTCTTTAACCCCTTGTCGATGCTCTATGGCCTAACTCTTTCGACACCGATTGTGATTATGTCGTTCGCTTTAGGGTCACTTCTTGTCGTGACGATCGTTGGCATGCTCTGGGATTGGCTGTTTCCCAATACCGAGGTCGTAGAACCACCGCCACCCCCTGTGCCGCCAGGCCCCAAACGGCTAGCGGCTGTTGCACTAGTTGCTGCTCGTCACATGGCAGGACCCACGGTCGTTTACGCAGCCATAGGGCTGGCCGGTACCATTGTTTTGGCGGCGATATTTCCCTTTGGCAGCTTGACCGACTCCATGGCACACACCGATCCCTGGGCGCCGCTTCAAATGTTACTGGTGTCCTTGCCTGCTTATGCAACTCCCTTGAATATTATGATGCAAGTTGGCGGAATGTTTGTCCACGGAAACTCAGTAGGTGCTGCCTACGTTTTGCTCTCATTGGGAACAGGAGCAAACCTAGGTCTCATTGCTTGGGCTTGGCTTACCTACGGTTTTAAAAAGGGATTGGTCTTCGTGGTTACGTTCGCCGCCGTGGTGATCATTGTTGCCTACGTGATTAACGATCCGCTTTACTCTGGAGGTGACGTCGAACGGGCACATACACATGCGTTTGATGTCTATGCATGTCCTTTCTCGCCATCAACGCAAGCAAACCTGCTGGAAAGTGCGTGGAAAAAACTTTCCGAGGGGGCAAAAATTTACGAGTTGGCTGCCTTAACGGCTGTCACATGCCTGTTTGGGGTTGGCCTTTTCTTGCGTATCTGGGATCCAAACCAACAACTCGAAAGGGCACTTGAAAAGCCGGACCCGCAAAAAATCAGTGAGCAGCCTTCTTGGATGAACATGACTGTTCCAGGACCAGTTCTGGGGATTACAGCCATACTAGGGCTAATATCCATGAGTGTCATCGGATGTTACGTCTATTTTCCGTCACCAGATCAGACCCTTAAGGATATGCGATATGTTAAGGCTGATGCTCTTTCGGAAGCCAATAGTAAAGACGTAGAGAAGGCAGTAAAGAATATTGAAAGATACAACGATTTGACTCGCAGACTGCAGGTAGGTTACTACTTGCGAACCTGGGAATTAAGTGAGTTTCAGCAAGCTAAGGCCAAGCTGCTTCGTGGTCGATTGGAGCAGTTAAAAGACCTGCTGGAATCGAAGCAATTCCACCGGGTCGGGACTGCAGTTATGAACGTATCCAAGGCACATCGACGAGTGGCGGACGCTTTTCAATATCCGAGATAGCCTAAATCCTTCAGCTCCGTTGTTACTGGTGTTGTTACTGGTGTTGTTACTGGTATCTGAGTTACTTGTGAAATACCTTGAGTATGCCGAGAATTATTACTCGGGAGGTGATTCTAGCAGCAAGGAATTTCGAGCGATGGTTGATGCGGTTACACCACCCAACGAACTCTACGGCGATGCCACCGTCTTCGAACGAACAGTGATCTCACTGCGCGACGAATGCTTGATTCAACTGTTTGATTAAACCTGACACGCGCTCGACGACCATTTGCTCAGTTTCCGGCCGAAAAGCGACCGGTAGGCTAGTCCCTTGAGGAAACAGGTCCGGCACATTGTAACGTTCGGTTACCTTCCATCCCCCGGCCGGGTAATCTTCGGCGCGGGGCAGGTAGGTAACGATACCATTGGAAAATCCCAATACCTGGGTGTGTTTGAAGGGCGACCTGGCTTTGATTGCCAGCCCGGTTTCAAAGAACGCCTCCACGCTGATACCGGCCAGGACAATGTCGTTGATGCGAATGGCCTGGATGACGACATCCCGCGGCGGATTGCCCTGATGCACAGCTTCGACCAGCTTGGCCGACCAGTCGGTAAAGCGCGCGGCCACGGTGATTTCCCAGTCTCTGGCATCGTTGGCCCGCGCGTCGGCGAGCTTTTGTTTCCACGACTCGTGAATCGCCTCTGCCTCTTCCAGTGAAGGCAAGTCGATAAACTCAAACTGCATCGTTTCATCAACTGCGCCCAAATAGGTCGAGGTGTCTTCATCCACCGGCTCCCAGGGCCAGAAGAGGATATTGGGCACGGCACCAAATGGCTTTCTTTCACTGCCTCGTCGAACATTGGTGCGGATATTCGCTGCCGTCTTGACCACCTCGCCTCCTAGGAGAAGGCCGGTCCGATTCTTGGTATCGCGACAATCGACCTCGTAGCCGATCCCGTGAACGGGATTCACATTGCCGCCACAAGCCTGCAAAAATATAGACAGGCCACCAAATGCGTTCTCGATCAGATCGCGGGCCGGCCCTGGGAAGTCCGATGATACCAGGCTTGCGCGTGGCCCCATCGTCACTGTGTGGCAGCCGGAGCTGAAGAGTATGGCGATGGCCTTGCCGTCGGGATCGTCAACTCGAATGACCCCTACTGACGAGTCAATTGGCACGTCAGGATCTTCTCCCAGCACATCCTGGCCATCGGGGCCCGTCTCGCGCCGGTATATGCCAACAGCGGCCTCGCCCCAATCCGCCCCAATTCGTGCTGGTTGGAGGTGCTGGTTTGCTTCGGTGGACACTTTAATCAGCCACTGGATGAGCTTTTCCTGATAAGCCTGCTGAAGCCTCATCTGCTCTGGTGAATCTGGAAAAAAATCAGGCAGGGCCGGACCGCTATGCGTATGGTTAATGTTGATGAGCACATGCGAGGTCGGTGTGCCAACCGCTTCGCCGATCAGGCGACGGATTTCTGACGAGACCGGCAAGGAAATAGCGGGTAGGTCTACAGCGACGATGACCACTTTGCTGGCCTGATTGGAGAGGACAACCGCCGTTGCCGTCAGGTCAGTCTCAATAGCCTGGAGTGGGTCGGCAAACAACCGGATGCCAGCCCGCTTGATGCCGAGAGGCGGGTTGATGATTTTCCGGGCCGCACCGGCATAAAGTGTATTTGACATACTGGTCCTCGCCAAAATGATAGCTAAAGAGGTTGGTTCCGAGGATTCTGCGCTGGTTGAGTTTTTGTTTTTACCCTGCGAGCAGTTTGCGGAACAGCCCCACGACCGCCGCCGGGCCAAAGTAACACATCATCGTGATCAGCTTGCGAATCGAAAACGGCTCGGCATGGATCGCGGCGGGCGGCGGGATCTCGATAGGTTCGGCATTTTTCGATGGGTCGGTCGTGGAGTGTCAAATCGGTTCGTTACTTCATTGACAGGACAAGTCCCTGCTCGTGGAGCGCGGAGATCGTCGCCTCAAAGATGGCGGTTGCCTGTTCCATATCAACATCTGTGTGCGCGGCAGATACGACGCCGCCAGTCGAACTCATAATGTCCACGCCGCGATAGCGAAGCTGGCGCTGATACTCCAGGATCAGATCGCCCGGCATGCCTTTCAGTCGCGCAGCATCGGTTGTGTGCAGGTCATCTCTCGTGGAGGCCGAGCGGACCCGATCCGCGTCTGTTTCGAAGTAGACGTGCAGCGTCGAACTCGGTCCGTAAACGTAACCAGCGATTCCCTCGCGTTCGAGCACTTGATTCCACGATTCGCGTAGCCGTTCTGCAATCGAGTTTGCTTGTTGGGATGGATCGCCAGTCGCGATTCGCTTTAACATGGCAATTCCGGCTGCCGCACTTAGTGGCGAAGCGTTGAAGGTGCCGAAATGTACGACTCGCTGATGGCGGTCATGATGTGCATCGCCGGTGAAATCGAACAAAGACATGATTTCTGCCTTACCGGCGACCACGCCGCCCGGCATGCCGCCAGTGACAATTTTGGCAAGGCTTGTCAAATCTGGTACGACGTCGTAAAGCTGTTGCGCGCCGCCAGGGCTGAATCGAAACCCGGTGACAATTTCATCGAAGATCAACGGCACATGGTGGCGAGTAGTCAGTTCTCGTAATCCGCGGAGAAACGACGGTTCAAGCGGCACTCGGCCCCACGAGGCCCCCGACGGTTCGATGATGGCCGCGGCAATGTCGTCTTCGCGCGACAGGACGTCTTCGACCAGATTCAGATCGCCATCGGGAATGGCAACCAGTTGTTCTCGGACATGGGGTGGCACGCCTAATGAGCCATCGGCGTCAAAGGGGGGATGGAATCCATGGACCACGTCATCATGCCAGCCATGGAAATGCCCCTCAAAGCGGAGAATCTTGTTGCGACCAGTGAACGCTCGCGCGAGGCGAATCGCCAGCAACGTTGCCTCCGTGCCCGAATTTACAAACCGCACACGTTCGGCCGACGGAACGAGCTTCTGCACGAGTTCTGCCCATTCGATTTGCAGCGGATGGTCATTGCCAAAGTGTGTTCCTCGTCCGACGGCATCGGTGATCGCAGCGACAATCTCCGGCGCTGCATGTCCCAAGAGTAACGCACCGTTTCCACACAAAAAATCGATGTATTCGTTTCCGTCCACATCCCATTTGCGTCCGCCTTCGCCGCGCTCGATATAAAGTGGTAGCGGCTCAAAGTGACGAATGTCGTGTCCCACTCCGCCACCGAGCACCTCGCGAGCCCGTCGGAACCAGGTTTCAGAGATCGGCCGTTTGGCCACGTAGTCGTTGATGAGTTCTTGATTTGACATTGGAGTCAGAGCCTAACATCGTCCGCCACAAGCTGGTACGGTTTGCCCGGTCACGAAGCTAGAATCATCGGATAACAGGAATTTGACGACTGAGGCAATTTCGGCGGGTTCGCCTATCCGCTTCATCGCCGTGATCGAAATCAAATGGTCAATTTGGTCCGGGTTCGCAATCCGGGCCAGTTCGGTATTCGTCAAACCTGGAGCCACACAGTTGACACGAACGTTGAACGGCGCGAACGCTTCCGCACAGTGGCGGGTGAAGGAATTCAGAGCCGCTTTGGTCGTCGCGTAGTGAATCATCTGCGACTTAATCACCATGCCGGCGATCGACGAGATGTTGACGATCCGCCCGAACTGTCGTTCGATCATTTCATCCTTAACCGCCCAGGTGGTCAGAAACGGTCCGTCGACGTTGACTTCAAACATCCGCTTCCAGTCATCGAAATTCAGGTCCTGATGCGATGTAGTCGAAGCGATTCCGGCATTGTTAACCAGAAAATCGATCGGCCCGAGTTGTTCGCGGACGGTCTGTATCATTCGGTCGACATCTGTCGCCTGCGAGACGTCAGCCTGCACGGCCATCGCCCGTTCGGCTTGACCGGCGATCATCGAAACGGTTTCGTCGGCCGCCTGTTGATTCTCGGCAAAAATGACGGCCACCCGCGCGCCGTGATCGGCGAGCATTTGGCAGATGGAACGGCCGATTCCTCGCCCGCCGCCGGTCACGATGGCCGTCCGGTCTTTAAAGATTTGTTCGCTCATTTTGCTTCCAAAGTGATTCGATCCCTGTGAATCCGTGGCCTGCCCTTGTGTGGTCGCAGGTTGGGGGGGCTGTGCTGACCTTGTTTCCGGCGAATGGTGGCGAGGACAGAGAGCCAGTCTACTGAATACGCACACGAGGCACAAATCACTGGGAGGGCTGGAAGAATTGGGCCGTGTCCTGGCCAACTGGAACGCGGGCACGCCACCGGAAACCACGGTGGTCCCCGAGTCGCCTTCTTAGTTGGCTGTTGCGCCTTATTGCGGCTATCGGAAACTGAGAAGGCTTTTAGGTGTGTGCCAAATCGGCCCGTTTTCGCAAGCGGCCTCTTCGTGAGAACTCAAGCCCAAACCGGTATAAAGCTTTACGTGGGTCGTGGAGGCGGTGCAATCACACGCAGTAGAGATCGAACCAGGTAAGAACCA
>JAKVBZ010000128.1 GCA_022448645.1 Pirellulaceae bacterium | reverse complement strand
CAATTGCCGCCCATTACAAGTCGGAAGAGCAGATGCGAGCAGAACTGAGCGATATGGTTGCGCACGGAGTTCGCTATCCCAATCTGTGGCAAGCGTATTCGGAAGAGCTGGTGCCGCGGGCACTGCAGTTGCGAAAGGAAGCAGGGATGCGCAACGACCGACTATTCATCAACATGCCAGCTGGCGCGCCGCACCACTCCGCAGGAAAAATTGAGGGCTGGCGGAAGCTGACACACAGCTTTGGCTACAAGGACATCTACTTGTATGGTGAGGACGAAGCACACGGGAACCAGCTCCGAATACAAAAGCCGTCGTGGGAAAATGTACAGAAGGCTGGCGGAAAGATGTACGCCTCGGCGTGGAAGGAAGACCCTTTCGAGGTGATGGGAAGCCGGCTTAATGTGCTGGTCTGGTCCGGTGGTTGTCAGCCGGAAAAGGCAAAACGATGGCACAGTGTGGGATCGGAAATCTTCAGCTACAGCAATCCGCAGGTGGGAGTCGAAGAGCCGTTGCTCTATCGATACAACTATGGATTGGCGCTCTGGAAGGCTGACTACGACGGCGCCATGCCCTTTGCTTACCAATGGGCGTACGGCCACATCTGGAATGATTTTGATAGCGAGAAATTCCGCGACCACTGCTTCTCCTACCCAACGATAAATGGCGTCGTTGGAACGATCCAATGGGAAGGATTTCGAGAGGGAGTCGACGATGTCCGTTATATCACTACTCTGGAACAAGCGATCGAGAAAGCTGGCGATAATGAGATAGCACACACTGCCAGACGATGGCTGGCTGGCCTGAAGGCGGAGTCTCCCCAGCAGGAAGTCGGGTGGAAATCACAGCCAACACCGCCAAAGGACCTTGAGCAAATCCGGTCGCGTGCTGTCTCATGGATCAATCAACTAACGAGTCAGCCTTAATCGAAGCACGCTGTGTCGGGTAAGCAGTCACAGAGGAGCAGGGTGAAGTCTATGCGTACCTTCCTCGCCGGAAGTTCTAAGCTATTCTCGCCGAGTAGCCGCCAAGGTACTGTGCATATCAGTTCGTCAACTCGACAAATTTGAAAGTCAAGATGAGTTAGGCAAGGTCAAAACTGCAATTATGGAAGAAGCGGTTTATACCGACTGCTTTCTCAAGAACCGATAACCGTTTATCAAATCTGGAAATGCTAGTGGGCGATGAGGGACACGGGAGCAAAAACGTGCCCGGGACTCGTTTCCTCATATTTCCAATTGCCAGAAGTACATCCCATCGGCCTATAAGTCGGGCATGTTGTGACGCTGGCTTACTTTGTCACTCCGGAGTGACCTTTCGAACGCCGCGGTTGTCGGCACTACTGATATTTCTCTTCTGCCAGAACATTATCATGCGGGTTATTGTCGTGCCGATGGAAAAATAGCTTGCTCCGAAATACCAAGGACCACCGATACACCTTGACCACGTACCTAGTACACCGTTCAACCCCCTTGGTATATGATAAGTCTGCAGTAGCGTTGGTCGATTTTTCCGTAAGATTCGACGTTGATGAGCTACAGCGACTGCTCATGAGATAGAATGACGTATGGTGCTGGTTTCGGGAGCCATACAGCATCGTCAAAGAACTGAGAATTTTGCGTCACGTTTACCCATTGTGCCGAACGCGTTAGTCTCGGGTTCCTGTGGACGGACGGGATCACATTCAAAACCCGCTACTAGTTCCTTCGGTTTCATCTCGTCCATTGTATGCTCGGTGATACTTTAGTCCGTGCCGGCAAACGATCTTCAGGTGCCCCCTGACTTTGTTGTCGAACTGGCCACCGATCCAACCAAATAGTAATCGACCGTTGTGTTCGGCCGATCGAATCGCCAATTGGTGAGTTAGCAACCTGGCCCACGATTAAACCGGTAGCTGCAAGTTTGACAGGTTGTAAACCTGGCCAAAAAACGGCGTGTTATCTCAGCGAAGCAAGATCATGTCAAAAGTCAACCATGACGCCCTACCATTAGAATCGCACCATTCTCGTTCCATACGTGATTGGTTCCCTCATCATGCCACAACATCCCGCCGGGTGTTCTTGAAAACGTGCGGACTATCGGCTGCCGCATCGCTGTTCATGCAGCAGAATTCCGAACTGCGCGGTGAAGCGTCGAGTGAGCCCGTGTCAACGGCAAAGAGATCAGATCCTCCAGCCTTGTTAAAGACAGCCATTGAGACAGGGATGGATAACCTCATCGCGACGACGCAAAGCATCTCTGTTAACAATCCAGAAGAAGTAGCAAAAACCGGCCATGCAAAAATCTGGGCCTTCAACATCCGGCATAACGTCGGACGAACCATCGATGGGCTCTTGCTGGGCAACGCCGTGGTCGGAAAGTCCGTTCCCGAGGAACTTCTCAATACCATGCGGCGCTACTTATTCGCGTCGCTTGACAACCCCACCCACCTCAACGGGGCGTATTCGATCCGCGAACGGCGGTTGCAATTCCACGCCCATGACGTTCGCGAGGCCATTCTTTCGCTTACTGCGCTGATGCGTTACCGCGATGACGAAGAGGCCAGGAAGCGGGGGATTGCCTTGCTGGAACGCCTTCGGCAACTCATCCTCCCAGACGGCACTTGGAATGTGGACGAAGTGTCGAGGTTTCCCGATCTAGCTCATGGGCACTTCTCCGAACAAATAAAAGAGAACGGGAAGCTATTCAATATTGCCTGTTGGACCCGCGGGCGCTGGATCATGGCCCTCTGCAAGTACTACCGTTTGACCCAAGATGCCAGGGCGCTGGAGTTGGCAGAACGTCTGGTGCGCCTCGTACGCAAGGTATCGTTTCGCGAGGACGGCAAGATCCAGCCGACCGAGTTTCCCCATACACATTCGATTACCGGGACGGTCCACGGATTGATCGACTATGGCCAGCTTGCCGGCGATGAGGAAACCCGCGAACATGGGCGGCGGATATACGACAACGGTTTGTCCGCCGTGAGTGCTTCCTATGGCTGGTCGACGGAAGCGGCCTGGGGGGATCCCAAGTTGCCCAACCGTGGTGAAGTCAATAACACGGGCGACATGGTTCAAGCCGGGCTGCTGCTGGGCCGCTCGGGGTTGCCACACTACTTTCAAGATGCGGAGCGACGCATCCGCGGTCATCTGCTTCCCAGCCAGTGCACGGACGGCGGTTGGGGGTTTCCCGGACCGAATGATCAGGAAGGGGGAGTGGGGGTCCGTTCCGTTTTCGACATTACTGCGGGAGCCATACAGGCTTTGTGTGAAACGGCGCTCACCCTGGTTGTTCCCACCCCGTCTGGTGTGCAGATCAACATGCCCATGACCAACTGGATTGGCCCCGCGCGTGTTGAAAGCCGACTGCC
Organism: Pirellulaceae bacterium; assembly: GCA_022448645.1. The sequence continues at coordinate 7,436 of JAKVBZ010000128.1, read as the reverse complement.
TGATAAGTGGCAGCTCAACGTGACCGTGGCAAAGTCGGGCAACGTGTCGGTCCGTATTCCCTCCTGGGCGCAGCGGGACAAGGTGCAGGTAACCACGGCAGGACAGCCACGTAGGCCGGTCTTCAACGGAACGTGGCTAAACGTAGAGGGCCTCTCGGCTGGAAGCCTGTTGACCGTCACGCTACCACTGGTTGAACGGGAGGAGATGGAACAAGTCAACCACCAGCCCTATCGTGTTTTATGGCGTGGCGACCAGGTGGTCGCCATCTCGCCATCGGGCAAGGCCGAACCAATTTTCCCTTCCATAGAAGAATATCGGAGTTACGATTGAGAAGCTTTTCTCGCACACCCGAGAAACACACAGGACATTGCGACATCCACCAATCGAACTTGTGATCACCTCTGCCCTGCCACAAACATAGGCTGCGTCCAGGCGAAAGACTCACCGGGGCCCCAACACTCAAAGCGGATGGAGCCCGCACTCGGCGGGACTTCGATCCCCAAAAAGGAACCGCGTTGACTCTAGCCGATTTCAACAAAGGCAATCGGGACCACATCGTACGGCTACACTCAATGATCGTCGACCCGTCACAACGAACACGCCCGTTCGTAAAGTTTTCCAGCGATAAATCGCGGATTTGCAGACTCAATGGCTCGTGTAAACCAGAAGTGAAGCGTGTCCAAGCGACTTCGGTTGTCCAGGATGCGAATCGGTCGCCGAGCCGCACGTCCGTCAGCAAAAAAACCGACGGAGGCAGCTCGTATGGCTGGACCGTATGGATTCTCAAGAGGGAGCGGTAGCTCCTCCAAATTGAGCACACGCTCCAGATTCGTAGGCGGCAGAGACAATCGCACTCCATCAGGCCAGCGCTTTTCAGATTCTATGTCACTACGGTTATCCGAGGCTGCCGAGCGAACAAGAACCTGATCATTTGGCACGTGAAGAACCGCAACCGACTGCGGTTGAGATGATGGCTTGATATGGCAGACCAGGTGTCCCTCTATCGATTCAACAACACCGTCGCCTTGGCATTAAACGGAAATTGTTTCGTTCTCTTTGGCTAGCACGACATACACTGATTCGGCGTGAGGGCCAATTTGCATATGACGCACAAGACCTATCCTGCTGGAGCGCAAACGGTTCGGACACTTCGACCATTCCGCCAACCTCGTAGCGAATGGCACCACCGCCAGTCGGAGACACGCCGAAAAAACGGGCCAGCGACGGATCGAGTCCGCCTTGGACACCCCGTTCTTCAGCCGCTAACTCGGGCCGCGTGTCTTGAAATCGCGGTTGGCCAACTCCGACGCCGGCGTAAATCCCATTCTGACACCAGAGTGGACCGTTCGGTGTGGGCAGAGAGGAGGTGCCGGCGGGCACTTTGTTTCCCTCGCAGGGATAGCTCATTACAGCGAACCCGGCATTGACAAAAGGCGAGTCGGTAGTGGACCAGACAGCAGCCACGCGTAACAGGTCCACAGCGTAGGCCAGAAAACATTGATCACTTAGTGGAAAGACCAACGCTCGTGACGTGAGATTGTCATCGTTTGGCGAATCGGCTACTTTGCGAGCGTCCACAACCGACAAAAAGAAGGGGGAAATCGGGTTCGATCCATTCCTTCCATCTGGGTACCACGTCGGCTTCTTGTTCGGCGACCGACACGGCTTCGCAGGCAACACAGATGAGGGTAAGCAAACGATGGGCTCACTCTAGAACAACATTTCGGGTATAGATGTTGGCTACGGTTGCGCAAACCTAGCGTGGTTTGCAGAATTCGGTGGGGCTGGTCGATTTAGAATCACCGATAAACGGCGTACCAAGGTGCAGTTATTGCGGAAATGGGTAGATTTGTAAAACCGCCACTTAGAGTTACGAACTATTCGTATGGCTAGTTCCACGCAAGGTCTAGCCCTCCGAGTACTATAGGAATGTATTACCCGATTACCGTTGTCTGAGGGAAGCTTAGGTAAAGGAAACCATTGATGCAAGCTTTGCGGAAAACGATTGAAGAAGGGAATTGCGTACTCAATCTTGAAGAGCGAAGCATCGAGGGAATCATTCGTTCAGCCGTCAAGTTTTTGGTGCAGACCGGAAAACTGACCGATGATCAATCGAAAGACGTCATCGATGGTTTGATTCAACGAGAGCGGGAAGCTCCTACTGTCATCGGTAATGCGGTTGCCATTCCCCACTTCTATGGCCCGGTGCTTGACCAGCCGTTGATGCTTTTCATACGTCTGAGACATGCTGTAAATCTGGGCGCACCCGATGGTATAGCCACACGATTCATCTTTCTGCTCATTAGCCCCGAGCAGAGTACGACGCGACATCTGGACGCGCTTGCCGCCGTGGCACGACTCATGTCCGACGATGAGTTTCACTACGAAGCTGCTAGTGCAAGCACGCAACAGGATCTACTTGATGCCTTGGATCGTCACGTACAACGTAGCCGGCCTAGTATTACTACGAAACCAAGCGCACCGCCCGAAGAGTTAGCAAAGGGCACGTTCCCATTCGCCGGCTTGTTACAGGACGTGCGACGCCGATTGCCACACTACGTGGATGACTTCCGCGAAGGTCTGCAAGCGAAATGCATATCTTCCATTCTGTTTCTCTTCTTCGCGTGCCTTGCGCCGGCCGTTACGTTCGGTGGCATCATGGGACTAGCTACCGACGGTCAGATTGGACCGGTGGAGATGTTAACCGCCTCAGCGGTGTGTGGAGTCATTTTTGCACTATTTGCTGGTCAGCCTCTTATAATCCTTGGGGGAATCGGGCCGCTGCTCATATTCACTATCATTCTCTATCGCTTGTGCGGTGACCTAGGTTTCTCAGAGCAATTCTTGAGTGTGTACGGATGGGTTGGGTTGTGGACGGGACTGTTTACGGTACTCCTTGCGATCACCAATGCCAGCAACCTGATGAGGTACTTTACCCGATTCACGGACGAAATCTTTTCGGCATTAATGTCGCTCATTTTCATTTACGAAGCCATCAAGGCGCTGGCTAATGTTTTCCATGACAGTTTTGGCAAGTCAGAGCCGCACGATGCAGCCTTTCTAACGCTGATATTGACCATAGGTACGTTTTACATCGCGATGAGTTTATCTCGGTTTCGTCGCAGTCATTATTTGCTTCCGAGAATGCGTGAGTTTCTGTCCGATTTCGGACCTACGATAGCACTGGCGGCAATGGCTTTGGTCGCGTGGCTGTTAAGAAATGAGGTCACACTCACAACGCTTTCCGTGGAAGAAGGCTTCAAAGCACCTAATTTGATAGATTTGTGGGTTGTTCCCACTTGGGTGCGGTGGGCAGCGGCCGGCCCGGCTTTCTTGGCAACCTTATTGGTCTACTTATCGCACAACATCACCGCAAGGCTCGTGAACAGTCCAGAGAACAAGTTGAGGAAAGGTGCCGCCTATCATCTCGACTTGCTCGTCGTTGGAGGTTTGATTGCGGCATGTTCTATGTTCGGTTTTCCTTGGCTAGTTGCAGCCACAGTAAGATCGCTCGCCCATGTGCGAGCACTATCCGATACCGAGGAAGTCGCAATGTCCTCTGGTGCGTCCAAGGAACGTATCATCCACATTACGGAGAATCGATTTACGGGCCTTATCATACATATCTTGATTGGACTCAGCCTATTTTGGCTTCCAGTCTTGGAGTTAGTCCCTATGGCAACCTTGTATGGGATCTTCCTCTATATGGGTTTTGTGTCACTCATCGGCAATCAGTTTATGGAACGCCTCAGTCTGTGGCTGATGGATTCTTCGCTGTATCCCGCGACTCACTACATTCGTCGAGTTCCGATTCGCGTTATACACCTCTATACATTTCTGCAATTCGTGTGTTTAGGTGTACTCTGTGTCATTAACGTAAGCCGGTCTGAAACCGTACGAATCATCTTTCCTGTGTTTATCGCACTGCTCGTGCCTGTCCGTGCACTCGCCGCACGGCTTTTTAACAAGGAACATCTGGCCGTACTTGATGCCGATGAAGTGCCCGAGCAGGAAGAGTCGCATTGGGTTTAGATGTGGTTGGAATCTCGATCGTAAAGGTCGGACACCGATTCGTCGAAAAGCTAGTCGAATTTGACAGCGCAAAACAATACCGTATCGTGACGTGACGTGACGGAGAAAGTTTTATGGACAACAGCGATGATCAACAAATTGTACCCGGCATTTCCATTTCCTCTTCTGGACAGGCCACGGTCGATCCGATTCTGGCCGATGTGCTGTTCGATCTGGCCATTATGCTCGAAGAACCAACGAATCTTCCCGTCGATGTCGAACACGTTTTGGCGGCTATCGTTCTGGCGGCTCGCAAGGGAGAACTTGATTCAAACACACCGCTGTCGTCTGATGATCCGGCCCTGGCAGAGGTCTTAGTGGCTCATGTGAAAACCGTCTTCGCAGATTACGGTGGCAAAGTCGGCACGGACGATTGAATTCTGATGTACCTCTTCAAGAAACCAAGCGATGAGCGGATCAGCGAATTCATCGAGTCGCAATCTCGGCTCGAATTCATGTATCCCTCAGTTGGTACAACGAGAACTGAAGACAACCCATCAGGATTCCTTGTTGACCACAACCGCATTCATCTGGGGACAGGCCAAGCCACTTTCGATGCCGCACGCCGAGCATTGTGTGGATGGCAGCATTACTGCTTTGACTGGATCGAGCTTCACCGACCAGACGTAGATCCTGAGCCTGATCAAACGGTCGGCGTGCTGGCTAGTGCTTTGGGGCTCTGGGTTCTCAATGCGTGTCGAGTTGTGTACGTGGTTGAAGAAGAAGAGCCGGTTCGCAGATTTGCCTTTGCCTATGGCACGCTGCCGGAACACGCCGAATCAGGGGAGGAACGATTTCAAGTGGAGTTGCTAGAGGATGATTCTGTCTGGTATGACATCCTCGCCTTCTCACGGCCCAACCAGTTGTTGGCACGGTTGGCTTATCCGTATGTACGCCGAAAACAGAAGCAGTTCGCAAGGGAATCGATGTTGGCGATGAAAGCCACCGTAACCAGAGCATCCGCAGAGAATCGACTTCGCAAGGAAGCCGAAGAAGAATGAGCGACAACACGTTCTCACCCGGCCCAACGCCAAGCACAGTCAAATCCGCCGATGGCAAAGTCCTTACTGTTCCCGAAGGCTGGGTCCTACTCCCACCCGGCGACGCCGCTTTGACTCGCCGAACGAAGGCCACTGGCGATCATTGGATCGTGCAAGAGAAGAAAGGGCGACGAACCTTCTCCAAAGGCGTCTGGGCACCGGCGTCCACGATTGACCGGATTCGTTTCGAATTGGAAGCCGAGCGGTCTACAGAATCCTACGCCAAACGCAAAGAAGCAGGTGCTCGCCGAAGAGAGAAAGCTCAGGCCGAGTACGTCGAGGATTTCCTCGGTGCGGTCATGACATTCCTCGACTTCCATTCCGATCACGCTAATCTGGCGCAGCAGATGGCTCAGGCCATTACCGAACATGCCACGCCGGTTGGATCTGGCACAGTCGCTCGAACAAAGAGAATCCCAGTAGAACAACGAGCCGAAGCAGCCGTCATCGCTTGGATGCGGCACCAGACCACAGCCTACGAGTCCATGGCCGTTCCACGGGTCAAAGGCAAGCGTCGTGAAGTGCGACGGATGCTGGCTCGGCATTCCAAAGAACTGTTGAGCCAATATCGACGAGGCGAATCAGCATCCTTGGATTGTCCACTTCAACAGGCTTTGGCAAAATCAGCAACCGGAGGTGAATCAAAGTGAAGCAAGGTCGCTACCGACATTACAAGGGCAACGAGTACATTGTTCTTGGAGTTGCCCGACACAGTGAGACTGATGAAGAACTCGTCGTGTATCGGCCCGACTACGGCGAACAAGGATTGTGGGTTCGACCGAAGGAGATGTTTCTGGAGACGGTCGAAGTCGATGGGAAGCAGGTGCCTCGGTTTGAGTTCTTAGGAGAAAAAGATAAGTAGAATCGCCAGCGTCAATGCGATCACAACTTCACGGTCGTTCAAACAAGGAGCGATCTGCTTGTGCCAGCGTCGTGCAAAGTCACAACGCCTCATTTTTGTCACCTTGCTCGCTCTGGACAGTAAATGAACCGTGTCCACAGTATTCGCAGGCGAACCTCAATGCCTTTTCGACTTCTTGTTCTCGTTTGTACTTTTGTTTGCGAAGACGCTTGTTGACCTAGATTGTCCTGAACTCGTAATGAATGTCGGTGAGTATTCCATTGTCGTCCAGCAGACCATCTTCGTCATACGCTACCGCCCACATGTACTGATAGGAATTTGCTTTTCAGCACCAGACCATCAGAGTACCAGGGGAGAATGGGGGGCTACGGCACTTTCGCTGGTTCCCGACCGGACATGGACCGGTGGTTCTCGGAATTGGGTGGTTGGAATTCTAGAGCGAGTTTCGTTTAACTGTAGCGGTTGTTTCGCTGTTTGGACTAAGAAACAAAGCGCCGCAGACGCTAGACGTCCGTGCGCGGGCGCACTAGCCCACATTCCAGTCGTTGGTAAACCATTCGACTCGGGTGGCGCGGCGAGGACTATAATTTTTGTCGCCCTGAAACTTGTGCTCATGTAAGAAGTTGCAGAACATATCAAACGGGACGTAGACATGTTGTGCTACCATATCGACGTTTTCGCTTTCGGGCTTCCAGTCGTATAGCAAGGAATCGTCTCGCTCGAACCATTCATCCAAGTACTTAGCATCCGATGGACTGATGGCTACTAACCCGCATCGATGCTTACATAGAAATCCCAGGAACTTGCTAGCGAGGCTTCTTGCCTGGGGTACGTCACCCTTCATCGTCGATGCTGCCACGTTCCACAGGCTAACAAACTGATCTTCGTCAACGTCGGATGGTTCTACGGTAAATTCAAGGTTCGCAAAGTCAATTGTCTGCATAAATTTCAACTCTCGTATTAAGTAATCGTGAATTCTCTGCCGATCAATATCGACGAGCGTCCACGAGAGGCCGAGGCGAAGCCGAAATCGACCGCTCGCAAGACATGCATTCTTAAGGATACAGTGGTTTCAGTGTCGATCAATCGGTATTTCTTCCGGTAGGCGATCAGGCTGGTATCGAGCGTCTGCTTCAGTACACTACTCGTTGTCCTTTCAGTCGGGCACCGTCGCGCGGAAGAACGTTGCCGTTTCCCAGAACGACGGCAAGCTGTACTGTTAACATGAGAAGTGTGCGGCCATTGATAAACGCGAAGAATCACACATGGGGGTTTTGCTAAACTTTGTGAACAAGGTAGCTGATGAGGTGGGCAAGAAATATCCAGATGTTAAGATAGGCGCACTGGCTTATCAGTATTCTCACAAGCCCCCCCGCCGCCAGATGAGGCCCGGGGGGAAGGTGGAGGGGCACCTCAGCCCGGGTAAAGGGTGGGAGAGTAAAGGCGAGAACGCACCGGGTGA
>JAKVBZ010000127.1 GCA_022448645.1 Pirellulaceae bacterium | reverse complement strand
CGTCACACGAAACACGATCATGGCTCCGGCTGAGTTACGATCTGAATTTTGATTGGGGGACGCATTCGATTCCCCATCTGTTGCCGAAGACTCTATTTCTCGATCATCCCGATTGGTTTATGTACTGCAAGGATGACGGTGACGAAAACGATAAATATGGCTACTTGGCGTCGCTAAAGAGTTTTCAGAGAACGATCGATACGGAAACCGAACGGGATGATCTGGACATCATTCGACAATATATCGAAATCGGTCGTCGCACCCGTCGCCTTCCCCAGCAGCCGTGCCCGAATAGCAAGGGAGGCCGCGCAAAGATCACTGAAAATGTAATTGCGGAACTCGAGGAGAAATATCCTAGTTGGAAATACCCAGAAAAAATATTTTGGATTACGCAGAACGACGGTCGCAGTTTTTGTCAGTGTGAGAAGTGCGAGGCGGTTCGAGAAGCGGAAGGTTCTGATTCGGCGAATTGGCTGCTGTTAGTGAATGAGATTGCTGAACGCTTAGAAGATAAATATCCCGATGTTCTTTTTGGTGCGTTCGCCTACCTTCACACAGAGGTGCCTCCCAAAAACATGCGGCCACGTAAAAACGTGCTTATCTATGCGCCACTGCTCACAAGCAACAAACGAGATGCGGTTTGGCATTACCCGAAGAATACCGAATATTTGAAAAAATGGGGGCAGCTTACGGACCATTTCTATATCTGGGACTACGATGCCAACTTTCGGAACTTTTATCAACCGCACCCGAATTATCTTGCCCATCCAGAGAGCATGCAGTTCTTTCGGAAGATCGGGGTCACCGGCGTCATGGTGCAAGGTGCGAGGGGCGTTGCAGCGGACCTGCTACCTCTGCGGACCTGGGTGAATGCTCAAATGATGTGGGATCCAGCAAAGGATCCCCAGCAATTGATGAATGAGTTTGTGGACGGCTACTACGGAGCGGCCGGCCCGTATATTCAGCAGTACATTGACCTTTTGCTCGCTGCGGTTCATCGAAAAGATGATTATTGGCTTGGCTGCTATCGTACTGATACGACCGGCTGGCTGACGCTCGAGGATGTGAACGCTGCGGTTGCTCTTCTAGATCGGGCTGCAGACGCCGTACAGGGCGAAGAAACACTTTATCAACGCGTTTGGATGGCGCGTCGAGCGATTGACTTTGCCTGGCTAGATCGCTACGACGAGTTTCAAAAGGACGCGGCAGCAAGAGGTCTCATTTTAAGAGTTCCCCATCCCAGTCATGTTGTCGACCAGCTGGCACCCTACCGCCATGCGTGGGGGATGTTTCGCGAAGGCCCACGTCCTAATCAGTTTGACGTTTATTTTGACCGTTTGCGAAAGCAATTCCCACCCTTCGAAAGCAATTGACGGCAGACCTAAGTTTTTAGACGTGATGTTTAAATGAAAATTCAATTTGGCAAGAGCGAAGTCGAACTGGGCGGTAATTATCTCGCTGCGGAACTCAAAGATAGCACGTCCGTTCTGGACGATGTAACGGCGCTAAAACGACGACTCGACGAAGATGGTTACTTGCTACTAAGAGGTTTTCATGACCGTGAGCTAGTATTGGATGCGCGCCGTAGTGTTCTCGAGCATCTGGCAAAATTCGATTGTATCGACGACGGCACGGATTTGATGGAGGGCCGGATGAAGCTGGGGGGTAAGGCGCCACGGATGACTGGCCAGAAGGTGATTACGCATACCGAACCCGTACTGGCACTTCTCGAACACGAGCGAGTTTTTGAATTCTTCGGTAGGATTTTTGGAACGCGGACAGGGACATTTGACTACAAGTGGCTGCGAGCGGTTGGCAAAACCCAATTCACCGGGGCGCACTACGACGTAGTTTATATGGGTCGCGGTTCTACCCAGCTCTGTACATGCTGGACGCCTTTCGGAGATATCGATATCGATCAAGGGCCGCTTGCACTTTGCGTCGGTTCGCACAAACTTCCCGGGTTCGAAAAAGTTCGTGCTACCTACGGACGCATGGATGTCGACCGCGATCTGGTGGAAGGGATTTTCAGCAACGATCCCGTCGAGATTGTCGATCAATTCGGTGGCCAGTGGCAGACGACGAGCTTTCGTGCGGGCGATGTACTGATTCTTGGAATGTTCACCATGCACGCTTCGCTAACCAACTCCACCGATCGCTGGAGAATCAGTTGCGATACACGCTTTCAGCCCGCCGATGAAGAGATGGATGACCGTTGGATAGGTGAAAAACCGCGTGAGCATTACGCATCGGGCATCCCGAGTGCAAAGATCCAGCCCATCGAAGACGCGCGCGCTGATTGGGGGTTATAGTCTCGTTGTGACTAGCTGCGTTTTGTTTTGTTCGCTCGGCGGCAGGGGAAATTGCTGTTCTTCGTCACCTCTTGGAGATGGTTTCCCTAGTTTCTAGCTGTAGCCTGCCAGGGAAGAGTGGATCTTCGTAAGGCGACGAACGAGTCACCGGCTCGCTCGAATCGCGGACGGGTGGCCGGGGGTTTCGATCCGAACGCCAGTGTCCTGGACCTTTTCGCCTTCGACAGAATAGACACGCAACTCGTACAAGTCGTGACATTGGGCTACCAGGTACTTGCCATCTGCCGTGAACGCGACACCCTGGGTGACGCGCCCCAGCGGCAAAGTCTGTACCGGTTCAAACGTCTTTCCTCGGCGTGCGAGGATCTTTAACAGTCCGTGCTCGGTGCGTGCCGGGTTTCCCTCAGCCAGGTTCGCGTTGTTAAACAACATGACCGCCAGCAGGTTGCTGTTCGGATGTACGGCAAACGACTCAGGACCGGTGCCTACGGGGATGTAATCGACTGTCCGAATGGGATCCACAGTAAGATCGACGACCGTCAATGCGTTGACGTCGGGGCCCTCTTGGCCGCTGCCGGCAGTGAGGCCCAGGGAGCCGTCCGGAGTGATCACAGTGCGATAAGGTTTACCGCAGGCCGTAAGCCGACGTTCGGTCAAAGACAACACGCCGTCGTCGAGCTTAAGCACCGCTAGATAATGACCCTCCTGGACACTGGATAGCACGAGTTTTCCATCCGGACTGATTGCCACGTCTGAGAGCTGTTGCTCGGGTGCGCAAACCTCCACGGTCTGAACCGGTTGGACATTCATTCCAGAGATCGAAAATACTGTTATCGTTCCAGCAGCACGGTTCGCCACTAACGCGTGTTGCCCGTCGGGTGTGATCGTCAGGCCAGACGGCTGTTGACCTGCCGTTGTCGTACCGACGATGCGCGGAGGCGAGGCGGTCAGGTCCAGGATGTGAATGATATTGTCAGGAACCCAGCCTTCGTCTGCGTTACGATTGAGTTTGACGGAGCTGGCAATCAGCGCTAGGCGATTGCCAGGGATGATCGCGATATTGGACGGAGGGCCGTAAACGGAGTTGGAAATTCCGTGTAGATGTTGGGCATTCGGTGGGAACTGGGAAAAGTCCAACAGGGTGATCGAATCCGGTTTGGCATTAAAGTTCACCTCGATTCCATTCGGACCGACGACGAGCTTGTTTTCATTGCCGGAGATAACCAATTGGCCTTGGGTGCTATCCGGAAAAATCTGATACACCATGAGCGCGGTCAAGAAGATCAAGGATCCGCGGAGAACCGGCAGGAGTGGGGAATGCAACATCAAGTGAGTTCCTTATGGTCGTTCTGGAAAATACATTTCGAAAATACACTGATTGAATATTGGCGTTTACGGTAAGTTCCAAGGGGACTTAACAAAAGATTTTGACCTTAGCTATTGGCTATTCTCACATGCCAAAAACTGACGTCAACCAGACGCGTCCATCACAGAGGAAGTGATGCCTCTCAGGGTGACTTGATTGCTGATCACCAATGGTCATTTGCCTGTGTGCTGTTGGATGGCATCGCTACTACCACGTTGCTTTGCGTCACTGTGAAGGGTTGACGCGATTCCAGGACGATGGCAATATTGAACGCGATGCACGATTTCAATACACGTGTTGTTATAAGGCTAGGCGGTAAACGATCAAATGATTGATTTGCGTAGGATAGTGCCGGGATGTTCCGGGCAGCACACTTGCAATGATGAGCTACTTCCGATGGTCCATGCCTGAAATGATTTCTCTGGGACGACGGATCGCCGAACCGACGTTATTCTTATTTTGCGCGCTGCTGTTCGGTTTCATCGCCGGCTGCGGCGAGTCGACGACGTTTCCGGTAACTGGCAAGGTCGTTTTCGATGATGGGACTCCTTTTTCCACCGGAGGCGTCGTTTTTACCCAAGCGACGAGTGTGGAAGGGCCAGGCCAAAGTGCACGTGGAGAGATCCGGGCTGATGGTACGTTCCGCTTGACGACGTTCGAGACGGGAGATGGTGCTGTTCCGGGTACACATCAGGTCTTGTTGAGGGCACAGCGCGATGCGGATGATTACATCAAGCGTGGAATCATCCCGCGGCCTGTGATTGATCCGCGGTTCGAATCGTATCAGACTTCTGGATTAGTGATCGATGTGCAAAAAACGTCAAACGAAGTTGTCTTGATCGTCGAGCGCCCCAAATAGTCCTGAGTGTCTTTCGTGTTGTGCTCAGGCGGACACCGCTATTTTGAAAATTGATTTTGGCTCGAGTAAGACAAACAGCCAGCGACCACACGAGAGCCGCTAAAATCCTTGCGGACGTGCTTGACGAAGAGACCGTTTTCTACGCAGGTCGGACGGAAGGCCCAATCTACTGAGCCATCGCCAAGTTGGTGTCCAAAATTAAGTGGCTGCCCAAAATATGAACGGTGTTGGAAGACACTCCAGCACTAAACATCCTCTAAGCGAGGTAGCGTCCATGGTTGGCGATACTCGGGACGTTCCAGGTATTGGTTGGCGTCATCGTCGCCGATGCACGTGTAGGTGTCGGCGTCGAATCGAATGGTTCGGCCGGCACGCCAAGCCGCATTGCCCAGATGGCACATGAGACTGGACGGATGGCCCACTGTTTCTAGATCCGAGTTCGGCCGTTCTCGCGAACGCATGCAGTCGATGAAATTCGCCACATGACCATCGGTGTTTTGGTACGTGCCATCTTTTTTGACCAACAGTTTTCCTTTAGCCCCAAAAGCCCGCCAGCGTTTGTTGCCAATCACGATGTAACCCTGATCGCCGTAGACGATGGCACCTTCCGATTCTCCCTCCATTGGATAAGGCGTCCAGATTCGCATCTCGTATGTCATGACACGGCCTTGGCCATAGTCGTAAGTGATCATGAGATTATCGGGCCACTCCTGGATGTCGTCGAAGTAGCACTTGCCACCGTGCGCCGAGACCGCCTTTAGCGTGCCAAGTTTTGATTGTCCGGCAGCCTGTAACGCAACATCGAACCCCCACCGTGCGTAATCAAGTCGGTGCACGCCGTCATTCCCCAGGTCGCCTGCTCCGTAATCGAAGAACCACCTCCAATTGCCGTGGAATCGCATGCGATTAAACGGACGCAGCGGAGCGGGGCCTAACCACGTGTTATAGTCGACACCGGCCGGCGGATCGCTATCTGGTGGATGACCAAGCGAACCTTGTTTGTGGCTCTCCCATGCTTTGGCAAATAGAGGGCGTCCGATGTGTCCCTTTTGCAGGTAGGTCATGGCACTCAAAAAACTAGCACCGCTCCGTGACTGCGTTCCCAGTTGGACGACCCGCTTGTGTTTCCGAGCTGCTTCTACCATGACGCGACCCTCTACGGCATTGTGAGCGTCTGGCTTTTCCACGTAGACATCTTTTTTTGCTTGGCAAGCCATGATGCTGATAATCCCGTGCCAGTGCGTCGGAGTTGCCACTGCGACAGCATCGACAGCCGGATCTTCAAGGGCGCGGCGGAAGTCATCGATCATTTCGTGCCGTTTACCAGTCTCTTTAGCTAGACGTTCGGTCCGTTCACCAAGTACGCTCTGGTCAATGTCACAGACATATTTCACGTCGACATCCGGCCGCTTGGCGAATGACTCGAGCACCACCCGGCCTCGACCTCGGACTCCGATCATGGCTAGAGTAATGCGATCGTTTACAGATGCCTTTGCTGATGCCGCGCGGGCCAGACTCAATCCAGCGGCAGCAGCCGATCCCTTGACGAATTCGCGGCGTTTCATCGTTTGATTTCCCTTTTGATCATTTCAGTTATTTTCAAGATTGCAGAAACGGTTCTCGTATGAGCGTAGATGCTACTCACCATGCTACTTAGTTCGGACCAGATAAGATACAACGTCTGTCGTGTTATTAGTGATTTAGTTAGACTTTGTATTTATCTAGACTGCCAAAATAATAGCAGATATTGATTTTCAGGCTATGTGGAGTGGTTTAAGATAATGGGCGAAGTATCACTCCTGTCTGGGACCCCAGTTTAGGTGTTGGAAATGACTCACGTTCGATCTATAGCGCTGGCATGGTGGTTGTTGTTACCGGCGACCGTGGTGGGCGATCCGGTGGCGGCGCTGCAGGGGGTACTGGAGAGCATCACCGTGCCTGACGGATTTCTCGTCGAGTTAGTCTATGCGGTGCCGCCTCAAGAGCAGGGGTCCTGGGTTGCCTTGACACCGGATGCTTCTGGTCGTTTGATCACCTCAGACGAACGCGGGCATCTCTATCGTGTCACCATTGGTAGTGACTCTTCGAAGACGACCGCCGTCAGGATAAACGTTCCCGTCGGCCAGGTTCAAGGACTTTGCTATGCGTATGACAGTCTGTATGTCGTGGTTAACAATCTGAACAAGACTGCGGGCGATGACCTTGCGAAGGTCAGTGGTCTATATCGAATTCAGGACACGGACGGAGACGATCATTTCGACCGCGTGACTCTTCTACAGCAGCTCGATGGCACAGGAACAGAAAATGCACATGGAGAGCATGGACCCCATGCCGTCGAGCTCGGTCCCGACGGACATATTTACGTAGTGACCGGCAATGGCGTTGGTGTACCTGAGCAAACCGATTCGAATTCACCGTATCGAAATTGGGCCGATGACGTGCTGGTACCCTCGGAGAATACTTATGTTCCGGGCGGCTGCATCGCGCGTACAAATCACACCGGTACGAAATGGGAGCTAGTATGTGGGGGACTCCGTAATCCGTATGACATCGCCTTTAATCTAGAGGGTGAGCTGTTTACCGGTGATGCCGACAGCGAAGCAGACGTGGGCACGCACTGGTATCGACCAGCTCGTGTAAGTCATATTGTTTCGGGGGGGGAATATGGCTGGCGTTCTGATACTGGCTCTTGGATACGATACGGAAAATGGCCGGATCATTATCCTGACAGTTTGGGTAGTGTCGTCGACATTGGCCGCGGCTCGCCCGCGGGGATCACATTTGGAACGGGTGCACGTTTTCCGGCCCAATACCAAAAAGCTTTATACATTTGCGATTGGCAGACCGCGACGGTCCATGCAGTTCACCTACAGCACGACGGTGCCAGTTACCGTGGGAAGTTAGAATCCTTCTTGACTGGAAGAGGTTTGCCTCTCACTGATCTCGTCGTGCATCCAGACGGTACGATGTACTTCACGATCGGAGGGCGAAAAACTCAGTCCGGTCTATTCCGTATCCGCTATGTCGGCAGCGAGTCGATCGTGTCTGTCGGACCGAGCGATGAGCCGCGGGCAGCCCAGGCCCGACAGTTGCGACGACACCTGGAAGCCTTTCATGTGCAGAAGGATCCTCGCGCGGTGGATGAGGCTTGGCCATGTCTGGCAAGTAGCGATCGGGCAATTCGCTATGCCGCTCGTATTGCGGTCGAACGCCAGGACGTGACACTTTGGCAGGATCGAGCTTTCCAGGAATCGTGCACCGTGACCTCGCTGCAGGCGATGTTGGCCTTGGCACGAGTGGGCGACCCGAAGCTTCAAAAACATGTGCTCGGACGTCTCAATCAACTTCCATTGGAGCAACTGAGCGAGGCACAGCTTCGTGATTTGGTGCGCGTCTACAGTCTGGCGTTCATTCGGATGGGCGGAAAACGTGACGACGTTAGCGGCCCAGTCATAGCCCGTCTGGGGAGGTTATTTCCTTCAGCGGACAGTCGGCTCAACCGAGAACTTTGTCAGTTATTGGTATATTTGGATGCGCAGGTTGTATTGGACGGCGCGCTGGAATTGATCCGCACGGCAACCAGTGCCGAGGAAAAGTCGTTCTACATTGCGGAATTAAGTCGAATTACATGCGATTGGAGTTTTTCGCAACGCAGGATGTTCTTCAGCCTGACGGGCGCGGATTCACTTGTCGAAGTCCACGGGAACGAGCGTACCATGGGATTGATTCACGGTTCTCGGCAGTCTGTGGCCGCTCGATTGAGCGACGTTGACAGAGAAGCTCTCGTGGAGGCCATCGATGGACTGGATGAGGCGAAACTCGAACCAACACCAGAGGCGGAACCCGAGTCTCCACGTGTTGTTGTCAAAGACTGGCAAGTGGAGGAAGTGCTCAATCTTGTAAACAATACCATTGGCGGACGATCCTTTCGTAATGGCCAGGCTGCTTTCAAGGCCGCCACCTGTGCAACATGCCATCAAGTTGCAGGTGAGGGAGGTACGACCGGACCCGACCTGACTACCGTTGGAAATCGTTTCGATATGCGGTACCTGTTAGAGTCTTTGATCGTTCCTTCGAAGGTGATTTCCGATCGCTATCGCAACGAAATGATTGCCATGGAAGACGGGCGTGTGTTCACGGGCCGTGTTGTTTTTGATGACGGTCGTGTGTTGCGTCTGCGGACCGACCCTACCACCCACAAAGTGGTGGCCGTCGCCGTTAACGAAATAGAGAGTCGCATGCCATCGCAGGTGTCGCACATGCCCCGCGGTTTGATCAATGTACTCACAGAAGACGAGCTCCTTGATCTGATTGCTTATTTGCGTGCTGGGGGCCATGAGGGCGATGCTGCATTTGAGTAATGCGTCGACTTGATGTAGGATTTTGAGAAGTGTTTATGTTCGTCTGAAAGCAAGACGCACACTTTTGGTTTGTAAGTGGGACGATGATTTCAGATTTAGGGGTTTTCGTGTTGAGTATCCGAACTCAAATCGAAACCTGACGCATCATTTGTGAAGTTTCGATTCGGGCTACTGTGTCCAGCAATCACTTAATCCATCATCACTGCATTCATTCGATACGGAACTTTATCCTTTCATACTGCGGTACCTGCACGGAGAACTCCCATGAAATACATCTTAATGAGCCTCCTGGTCCTCGTGATGGCGACGTGTGACGTAACGGCTGACGACCACTCGCCACCGAAAGGTTTTACTGTCCTATTCAACGGTCGCGATCTGACGGGCTGGAAGGATGACAAATCCGGAAACTGGCGAGTCGAGGATGGCGTACTCGTTTATAACGGCCAGGGCGAGCATTTGGTTACCGAAGACAAGTATGGCGATTTTATCCTGCTGATCGATTGGAAGATCGAAGATGGTGGGAACAGCGGGATCTTTCTGCGTGGCGAAGAACAAGTGCAGGTAGAAATCTGGGACAAGAGGGTTTACGACACCGATATGGGGTCTGGTGCCATCGTTCCGTACACGATCCATAAACCGTTAAATAACTCCGACAGTCCGATCGGTGAGTGGAACCGTTTTGAGATCCAAGTCAGGAAGGGGCTGGTGACTGTGAAGCTGAATGACAAGTTGGTGCTCAACGAGTTGGCGGTACATTTCCGTCAGCCTCGAGGTCCGATTGTCTTGCAGCAACACGACACGCCTCTGTGGTTTAAAAATGTCTACATCAAGGAACTAGAAGCGGAATCGAAGCCCAATTGAGGTGATGTGCGATACGCCTACTCGTCCGGACTGGCGTAAATCTTCAAATCGTCGATGGTACAGCTGTCGGTTGCTAATGCCGAAATAGTCAGATGGGCTCCCTCTCGCACTGACTCGGGACTGGAGTGGAAGTACCCCGAAATATCGGCAACGTCCATTACTTTTCCGTCGAGAGTCCAGTAGATGGTGTTGGCGTCGTCGGTCAGATAGAGACCCCAGCGGCGGCTGTGGCCCAGAATGTCCTCGATCTGTTGCTCCGTGCGATAGAGTCTGGTTGCCAGGCACAGACATGGGGCGCTTACGAACACCTCTCCCTTCTCTACGGCATCCTCGTGAGTCTGCCTTCGTTCCTCGGCGTTCAAGCCCGGGTGCGCTCCAGGGGTGTACCCGTCCTTGGGATATTTCTCAAGGTCTTCGGGCAGCAGGCCACGCACCAGGTACACGTAGAGTCCATTGGGAAGTATCAGGTCCAAGTGCAGCTGGACGCCCCGGTCCTTTGGTTTGTCGGGTTGCTCACCCATCAAGCCGTGCCAGTTTCCGAGGGTTAGTCCCCAGGCCATTATCAATCTCATCTCATCGGGGTTCTCTACTTCCTCGGGATCATCTCCTTTGGAGGAATACCCTACGAGGTCGATTTCCACTCCGTTAGTCCCTGCCAATCTAGGATTGAAAGCCATGTTCTGCGTAGCAATTCCTGAAAAATCCAAATTGCCGAGGGGCGTTGGCGCGAGGATACATTGTCCTTTGCTCGTCCTGGCATCTCCCTTCCACTTTTTCCAGCGAGTGAAATCAAAGTGATGCGGTGCCGGATAGTCTTTCTGGAAATCATCTGCCAGCCGCAGGTCCAAGTTCGCAGGTGTGAACGTATGACCCACCTTGATCGTTGTTTGGGCTTTGGCGTCTTTGTTCGACTCAGGTTCGACACTGAGAGACTCGTATGGGAACCAGGTGGCCAAACCGATGGCAGCAGCCAAGGCCTGTGCAAGCAGGCAGCGATAAACCGCAAAAGAAAATGTGTTGTTACTCATCAAATTTTGTCTCCGTGAGGCTAGTAAGCAAGCAGTCTACACGTTTTGCGAGCGGGCAGGGCGTGTTCGGACGGCGCGAGGTTGGGGGGGTATTGGTATCTTCCCTGAGCTGGGCTCAGTTTCTGTCTGGAGAGTCGATTCCTCTATTGGACTAGCGTTTGGTCTGCAGTCTGAAATCGAAAGAGTTGTCCAGAAGAAAGGCGTTGTTTGCGTCACCTGGCAGAATCTGGGTTGGATGAACG
>JAKVBZ010000126.1 GCA_022448645.1 Pirellulaceae bacterium | reverse complement strand
TGAGGCACAATAAATACGCTTGGTGTGTTTTCATTAACCAGGGCAATTGGGCCGTGCTTCATTTCTGCGGCAGGATACCCCTCAGCATGAATATAACTGATTTCTTTAAGCTTTAATGCACCTTCCAATGCCGCCGGAAAATTGAACTGCCGACCGAGGTAAAGAACATTTTCAGCCGCTGCATATTTCGCTGCGATGCGTTGTGCTTCGGCATTCGCCTCCAGTGCTTGTTCGACGTAGCCCGGAAGTTTTTCCAGCTCTGCAATTACCTGCAAACCAGCTTCATAACTCAAGTCTCGGATACGACCAAAATAAAGCGCCAGCATCGCCATCACTACGCATTGCGATGTGAACGCCTTGGTCGAGGCAACTCCGATCTCGGGACCCGCGTGTAAATAAATGCCACCATCTGCTTCCCGAGCAATCGTGCTGCCAACGACGTTGCAAATGGCCATGGTTGGATGGCCCTTGCGTTTCATCTCACGCAGAGCAGCCAGGGTGTCAATCGTTTCACCACTCTGGGTAATCGCAAACAATAATGTCCCTGGAGAATGAGGTGGATTGCGATACCGCAACTCGCTTGCATACTCCACTTCAACGGGAACGCGGGCAAGAGCCTCGATCATGTACTCTCCCGCAAGTCCCGCATGCCAGCTTGTGCCACATGCAGTCATCACAATACGGTCGATCGATCGAAGTTGTTGTGGCGAAAGATTGAACCCGCCAAAAATTGCTGTCGCCTCATCACGATCAAGTCTCCCCCGCATCGCATTCCGCACGCTCTCAGGCTGCTCAAAAATTTCTTTGAGCATGTAGTGTGGATAGCCCTGCAATTCCACCTGGGTAGTATCGATCTCCAATTCCTGAACATCGTGTCGAACACGACCTTCATCGCGGTGGATAACACGGATCGTCTCAGCCGTTATGACTGCCAACTCGTGGTCAGCAAGGTAGACAATCTTGTCTGTGTAACCAGCCAGGGGTGATCCATCGCTGGCAATAAAATGCTCCCCTTTTCCAACACCAATCACCAAAGGACTGCCAAGGCGGGCAGCAATGATCAGATCGGGCCAATCATGAAACACGACCGCTAAACCGTAAGTACCGCGAAGCTGCAACAACGCCGATTGGACCGCACTGATTAAAGGAGCGTAGGGTTCAGCAGGATCCGAAACCTCCCACCCAGTGTTCTCTATCTCGTTGGCAATGAGGTGGCCAATAACTTCCGAATCCGTCGAACTCTTGAAAACATAACCTTTTTGCTCAAGCCGCTCTTTTAACGTGTGGAAATTTTCGATGACGCCATTGTGTACAATCGCCAATCCAACATCACCACCCAGATGCGGATGGGCATTGATGTCGGTCGCCGGCCCGTGAGTCGCCCAACGCGTATGCCCAATGCCAACCTGACCTTTGACCGGCGATTTCTGCAATTTGTCTGCCAGGTCATCAACCCTCCCAGCCGACTTGGTAATTGCAAGCTCACCACCTTCGTTGATTGTCACCACGCCTGAGCTGTCGTATCCGCGATACTCAAGCCGGCGCAACCCCTTGAGCAAAAAATCTACGGCTTCACGCGAACCAATATAGCCAACAATTCCGCACATAGGCCAACAATCCTTCCTACCAAAGAATCCCCCCCGACGGCACCATTGCCGTTGAGGGATGAACCAAGATAGCTCATGGGCCCCCCTCCTTCCAGCGTAAACGCTATCAACAGATCGATCTATCACTTTGCAGGCAATTTTTGTATCACTCAAAGTAC
Organism: Pirellulaceae bacterium; assembly: GCA_022448645.1. The sequence continues at coordinate 9,610 of JAKVBZ010000126.1, read as the reverse complement.
AGATCTTTTGTGTAGAGTTCCCGTTTGTCTAGAGTTCTATGATGCGAGGCAAATAAAAAATGAGAACTTATGTTGTCATTCCTGCCCGCAAGGCGTCGACCCGGCTACCAAATAAAATGCTCCTTCGCAGTACGGGGCAGTCGCTGATCCAGCACACCTTCGAGGCTGCCTCCGCCGCCAGCAAACCGATCGGTGTCCTTGTCGCCACCGACCACCAGGAAATCTACAGTGAAGTCCTTGGCTTTGGTGGTCGCGCCGTGCTGACCAGTCCTGACTGTGCTAGTGGAACAGATCGCGTTGCCGAAGTTGCGCAAACCCTAAAAGACGCTGATATCCTCGTTAACCTTCAGGGCGATGAGCCAGAAATCGCTCCTGCAGATATTGACCGCGTGATTGAACTTCTCGAAGAAAATCCGGCCGAACCCATGGCCACCCTGGCGACCCCTATCCAAAATCAGGATCAAATCTACGACCCATCCTGTGTCAAGGTGGTCTGTGATTGCCGACAGCGGGCACTCTATTTTAGTCGTAGTCCGATCCCGTACGTACGGGATGAACTACCTGTCGACAGCTATGGAGAATCTTTGTTTCATCAGCATATTGGACTCTACGCATATCGGCGAACATTCCTGCTCGAACTGGCAGCCACGCCCCCCTCGCCACTTGAGCAGGCCGAAAAGCTCGAACAACTCCGCGTATTACAAATGGGAAAAAACATTTGCGTGGGGATCGTTGAGCATGTAGCCCAGGGAATCGATACGCCATCCGACTACGCCAATTTTGTCAGCCGAACTCTTCGCCGTGCCGGGTAAAATCCAGCCAACACTCCCGTCGGTGTTCTCGTCACCGTCTCGACCATTGCAGTTTTGTTCCGACCAGTCCTGTGAGGATAAAATCTGCTTTGAAGGTGCCCCGAATAGGATTAGAATCATGAAGCCATGCACCATCCTGATCTGTCATCACGCCTCCCCCTGTTGATCACTGGCATTGCAGGTGTCACGGGTTCCAACGCACTTCATTATTTTCAGACAAAATATCCAGGGCAGGTTATTGGTATTCGTCAGCAGGACAACTGGCGGTTGCAAGGGCCTGGAATTCATGCCTGCAATGCTGAAGACCCTCACGCACTTGCCAAGCTGTTCGACCGATACGAATTTCGGTCTGTGCTGAATTGCGCTGGCAACTGTGCTTTGAAAGCATGTGAACTCGATACACGGTTGGCGTGGAGAACCAATGTCGAAGGTTTGCTGAATCTGCTCGCCATCATTGTTGACAGACCTGTCCGACTCGTCCACTTGTCGATTGATCTTGTATTCTCGGGACGTGATCGCGGCCCCCATGCTCCCGGATACGTTGAATCAGAACGGCACGATCCGGTAACCGTCTTCGGCAAGACCATGGTCTCCGCCGAACAACTCCTGGTGGATTGGGTTCCACGGGCCTGCACCCTGCGAATCTCACTTCCAATGGGACCAAGCTTCAACGGACATGCTGGCGCCATCGACTGGATTCAATCACGATTCAAAAATCACCGCCCGGCAACGCTCTATTTCGACGAGGTTCGTACTCCCACTTACACCGACTGTTTGAATCGGCTCTTCTGCAGGATCCTGGCTAGTGACATCTCAGGTTTGTTCCACACGGGCGGACCAAGGCGGCTGAGCCTCTACGAAATCGCGCAGATCGTGAATCGCGTCGGGGGATACGACCCCGATTTGCTGATGGGGTGTCCCCGAATCGAAGCTGGTCCTATGCCCCCGCGAGCTGGAAATGTCGCCATGGATTCTACAAAACTTGCTGACGTTTTTGGTGGCCCTCTTTTGAGCCCCTGGCCCTACCATGAACGGTTTGTACCTACGTCTCGCGACTGGCATTACCACCGTGGGCCCGAGCAAGGCTCTGAATCTTTACTTGTCGAAAACCTCTATCAAAACCCTGCCAAGACACCTGCCGATGTCGACAACCCCTGACCCAAGAACGGTTGCTTGCCGATAAATTTGGCGATCGGCAAATGGGCATTCCCAACCACACTGACGATCCTGTGACCGGTGTGGGGAGCCATCACGACCTCAAAAGCAGAAGCGGTGTGAGCCATCTTCTTGACTTCTGGAAAGCCGCCTGACGTAGTGAAGTCCGACGCGAAAATCGAAATCGCCCGCGATCTTGGAGTCAAAAGTGCTTCCAAACTTGCGCTCTCCACCAGACCCTTCGATTCTGCCACCAGATTAATGTACACTTACGTTGTAGCATTAAATAATATCGTCAACAGAGCCATTCCACGGGTTGGGGTATGTCCCAGTTAGCATCAGCAGTCCATTCAGACAGGTGGTCACTCCAGGCCCTGATCGGAACCGCAGCAATAGGCTTCTGCTTCGCGACGGCCAACTTCTCACACTCTCATGAAATGTTGCTGGACCAGTTAACCGGACAGTACCCCGGGGAAATTTATCCGCTCGTGCAAAAGTACTGTGTTGATTGCCACTCCACCGAGGAGAAGGAGGGCAAGTTGGATCTCGAGCGTTTCATAGCTGCCGACGACGTTCGGGACGATGCGCGTGCCTGGCAAAACGTATTGCGCCGATTGCGCGACGGTGAGATGCCACCCGAAGCTGAACTGCAGCCATCCCCTGACGAACGAAGGCGTCTGATCGACTGGACTGAGAGTTACTTGCTGGCAGACGCGCGAGAACGTGCCGGTGATCCGGGACTTGTACTGATGCGACGGCTGACCAAGGCGGAATATAATTACACCATCCGCGAATTGACCGGCGTCGATCTCCGTCCCGCGCGAAAATTCCTGGAAGACTCTGTGGCCGGCGAAGGATTTTCCAACACGGGTGAGGCCCTTTTCATGGCGCCGGAGTTCATCCCCATGTATCTTGACGCTGCGCGAGAAGTTTCCGCACATGCAGTGCTGACGCCGACCGGGATACGCTTCTCACCGAGTAACGCCCCACATGCTTGGACCGCTGAAGCCGTACAAAGAATAAAGGACTTCTATGCTCCGCATATCGGGCAAGATGGTGGACTGCCGCTTGCCGACTACCTCGAGGCGACACTGCGATACCGCCAGCGTGATCCGTCTTCCGACTTATCGCTGGAGGACTTCGTTACACAACAGAATCACGCGAACGGGCGCAAGCTGAGTTCGAAATACCTGCATATGCTTTGGCAGGCCTTGAATGAACCACAACCTGTGGGAGTAATGGCCGAAGTGGTGCGCCAGTGGCGCGAATCAACGACCGTACTGCACGATTCAACAATGCACATCGTGGTCTCCCATAGCAGCGACCCTGCCGACCCGGGAACTTTCCGAGGTCCCCCGATTCCAGAAGTGTTCAAGGACCCAGCACCGTACGGTATGCCCAAGGTGGCTGGAGCGACCGTCGACATGGGCTTTATCTGGAATCCAGGCAGTCATTTCGTCGTCGATTTTGGCAAGTCGAAACGGATCGGGCGCATTCGCTTTTGGAGCGGTTTCGGGAGTGGCGTCCGCGGCGCGAATATGGAGATATCTTTTGCGTCGACTCCAGACGGACCGTATCAGGTGTCAGCGGGAGGCGCCTTTGAATATTTGACATCTCCTGGCGGTGGAATTCTTGACGATGGCAGCAAGTCACTCGATACCACGGGATGGTATGAATATAAGTTTGAGCCAGCAACTGCCAGATATTGGCGTGTGGCGATGGTCAACGCGACGTCAGGCCACATGCCTCGCACCACAACCATTCAGATTGGCCCCTTCACCGATACGGCTAAGCCTCAATTGACTGCGACGATCGCAGACATTCAGCGGAAGTTGTGGAAACGGAACATGCAAACAAGCCACCTGATTGGCTCCGTAGGGTTGTTCGGTACTCATCTAATTCCGCTCGTGGACGAATCCGGCCAACCCAACATCGCTTCCGACACCTATTCCGTATTTGCCCAATTATTCCCACCAGCTATCTGCTTCCCCCCGGTCATTCCATCTAATAAAGACGTGACGGTGGAACTGTTTTTGCGAGAGGACGAAGCGCTCTCGCGGCTATTGCTTGATGACATTCAGAGCGAACGACTCGATCGTTTATGGGACGAGCTAACCTACATCTCACGTGCTCCTGTCGAAGAATATCATAACACAAAAGAGTACATCGGATTTCAGCCGGCAGATCGCATTGAAAACACCCAGAAGTTCGAGGCTCTGCTTCCATCGCTGGAGGAAAAATCTGTAGCGTTCCATGAATCGGCATTGGCGGACGAACCAAAGCAATTGGCCGCCGTCATCGAAATGGCCACCCGTGTCTGGCGACGGCCTTTGTCGACGGCAGAACAAGATGAGCTGCAGCGGTTGTACGATTTGTTGCATCACGACCAAAACCTATCGCACAACGCTGCCATCCGCACTGTAGTAATGCGGATCTTCGCATCTCCAAAATTCTTATATCGCGTCGAGTGTCCAACTTCCGATGAAGAGACCTTAGCACTGTCCGACTGGGAATTGGCAAGCAGGTTGAGTTACTTTCTGTGGTCCACGGTGCCGGACGAAGCGTTACGAGCTGCGGCGGCGGCTGGTCGGTTGCAGGACCAGGAAGCCCTTATTGCGCATTCTCGCCGGATGCTCCAGGACTCAAAGGCTAGAGCCCTGGCGATCGAGTTTGCCGGTCAGTGGCTACAATTTCGCGGATTCGATCAGTACAACGGCAAGAGCGAAACGCGATTTCCGATGTTTACGCCCCAAATGCGAGCGGCCATGAGCCAAGAGACCACGGAATTCATGACGGAAATAATCCGCAGCGATCGTAGCGTTCTGGAGATCCTAAAGGCAGACTACACCTTTGTGAACGACGAGTTGGCAAGGCACTACAATATTCCAGACATTCAGGGACCAGAATTTCGGCGGGTCGACGGCGTAAACCGGTTCGGGCGTGGTGGCATCATTTCCATGGGCACCGTGCTGACCAAGCAATCAGGGGCCTTGCGAACCAGTCCCGTGTTGCGCGGCACGTGGATTGTCGAGACCTTACTCGGTCGCGAGATTCCCAATCCGCCCGATGACGTCCCTCCGTTGGCTGAAGATGAAGTAAACAAAGGCGGCCTGACAGTGCGACAGCTGGTCGAGCGTCATCGTGCGGATGCCAGCTGTGCTTCCTGCCACGCAAAAATCGATCCGTACGGATTTGCGCTGGAAGCCTATGATCCGATCGGCCGACTGCGTGACAAGGACTTAAATGGAAAACCTATCGATGCGCGAGCCAATCCTAAGGATGAAGAAAGTTTCGAGGGATTGACAGGTCTGCAGAATCATCTTCTACAGCACCAGGACGAATTCACGAAACAATTCTGCCGCAAGCTGTTAGGATATGCCTTAGGCAGGGCGGTGGAGCTTTCCGATGAGCCCTTACTGGATGAGATGCAGACCCAATTGAAGAAAAATGAATATCGTTTCTCATCCGCCGTTGCGCCTATCGTCAACAGTAGCCAGTTTCGCCGTCATCGCGGCCGAAACGATCGCAGGGAGATAGTACCGTGAATCATTCTCTCCATAAGTTGTCGCGCCGGACAATTCTGCGCGGCTTGGGTGCGAGCATCGCTCTGCCCTGGCTGGAGTCGATGTCTGCATACGGAGACGATACGGCTTTGAGTTCGTCTAGCGAGCCACCGGTACGGTTTGCCTGCGTTTTCGCCGGCAATGGATTTGTCAAGAAGCATTGGTGGGCCAAGGAATCGGACGGCCAATTGGAGTTGGGCCGGGTGCTGGCTCCGCTTGAATCATTTAAGGAAAAGCTTCTCTTTATTCGCGGACTGTACAATCCCAACGCGCGCGGGTGCGGCATCCACAGTTGCCAGACGGGCAACCTGCTGACCGGCGACCGGTTGGCATCGGGCGGACGAATCCGCGCCGGCGTGAGCATGGACCAACTTCTGGCACAACATGTTGGCCGACAAACCAAAGTTAACAGCATGGTGCTAGGTTGTGAACAGCCTTACGCGGGCATCCACAAAGGCTACTCGATGTTATATAGCTCGCACATTTCCTGGTCGTCGCCAACCACCCCCGCTCCGATGGAACTCTATCCTGCAGCAGCTTTCGACCGACTTTTCGGCGACGGCGGTGTGCGCCGTGCCGACAAGAGCGTGCTCGACTCGGTGCTGGCCGACGCAATTGGCCTCCGCAGCCAGGTTAGCGTGGCCGACCGCCGCAAGGTCGACGAATACCTCAACTCCATCCGCGAAGTTGAACGTCGAATTGAAGCTGCCGGAAAGGATCGCCGTTTGGAAGGGTGGCGACCGACCATCGACAAGCCTACTATGAAACGGCCTGATAGTGAGATGCCACAAGACATCCACGTCCATATGGAATTGATGTCTGACCTTATGGTCCTTGCCTTTCAGACCGACACGACCCGTGTCTGCACCCTGAAATTAAACAACGATCACTCCGGCATGAGGTTTCCGAATCTGGGCATTGATTACATCATCCACCACCTGCTATCACACGAAGAAGAAAACCCGGATTGGCTGCGGGTGAACGAATATTTCCTGAGCCATCTGGCGCGCATTCTCGCCGGCTTGGAGGCCGTCCAGGAAGGGGAACGAACATTGCTGGATAACACGATGATCCTATTCTGTTCAAGCATGCTCACCGGAAACCACGACAATACGCAACTACCGGTATTGTTGTGCGGTCGCGCTGGCGGCCAGCTTGAAACCGGACGCGTGTTGAACTATTTGGAAAGCGACAATCGTAAAATGTCCAGCCTTTACTTATCGCTCATGGACAAGATGGGGTTGCAGTTGGACGAATTCGGCGACTCGTCACAACGGCTCGTGGAAATCTAAAACGTCATCCAAAACCCTGAAACCAAGTAGTCTCGTACTCTATGATTGGCTCGCATCGTACGGATTAGCTGGTGACGTGCAAATCAAGGCTACCAACATTTCAGTTCCAGTATTCTTGATGGCGTACCGATGCCAACGATCCATAACCCAAGAACGGTTGCTTGCCGATAAATTTGGCGATCGGCAACCGCACACAGGAACTCGACGTGCTAGCAGCAAGCACTTTCGCTACCCCTATTGATAGATCTTTCGCAGTTTACGTGACCGTTAACATTATTCTTTTAGTTAACTGCAACCGAGGGTCGATGCTCTTGTAAAACGACTCGGGTTAATTCACTTCCCCATCTGCCAATAGCTTAGTATTGGATTTTGCAATGTCGTCAGCGAACTCGCAGTCCGCAGGTTTACCAGGCCCCAATCAACTTCATCTTCCGTCCTTGTCCGCCGCACCTGAAATCGCGTTGATCATCTGTACCTACCAGCGGCCAGAACACCTTGAGCGGTGTCTCTCGTCAGTCGCGAATCAAACCGCGATCAATCAGCTTGAGGTGATCATTAGTGATGACGGCTCGTGCGATAACACCGAAAGCGTGGCAAGGACCTTTGCTGCCCGCAACCTTTGTCCTGTTCGCTTTGTCACCCAAAAACACGACGGGTTTCGGGTATCGCGGGTTCGCAATAATGGTGTCTTCCACTCCACGGCACCCTATTTGCTTTTTGTTGATGGCGATTGCTTCCTGCCCACCGACCACGTTGAGCACCACCTGGCAGCCCGCCAGGAACATGTCGTGTTCGTTGGTGACAGTTTGCGACTGGACAAGGTTGAGTCAGAGCAGATAACAACGAGTACAACAGTCGCCAGTAAAACGTTAAACCAGTATGTTTCCCGCCAGGAGACACGAAGGGTATTTCGCAAACGCTGGAAGGACCACCTTCATAGTTGGCTGGGTAGTCCGATGCGACCTCGGTTGACGGCAAACAACTTCGCCCTATGGTATCGCGACTTTAAACAAGTCAACGGTTTCGACGAACAATTTGTCGGTTGGGGCCTGGAAGATGTGGACCTTCAGCGACGACTCATTTTGTTCGGGCTCCGCTTCAAAACGATTCTTCATCGCACATCGTGTTATCATTTGTGGCATCCCCGGGAAGCGAGTTTTTCGAGGAATGCATTCGGCACTGCCAATCGGGATTATTACGAACAGGGAGTGCAGACGGCCACTTGTTCGCAAGGTCTTAACCGGACAGAAAATGGCGACTTTCAAACCATCGACCTGAGTCTCCAACAGGCGGACCGTGCCCGGCACCCGAAAGCTGCTTGAGACCCCCTCAAATCCCCCACCCGAATTCCAACAGCAAGACCTGCAAGCGGTGGTGGCACAGTCGAAGTAAGACCGTTTCCGGGGAGAAAGACGAGAGATGGCTAATTCTTTCATTGACGCGCAAATGGACCTTTGGTACTGCATGCGCCAGCTAGTGATCTCCCTGGCGTTTGTTGCAGCAGCGATCCCCTTGTGAGCAGGCATCGCCTGTTGTCCGCCAGGATTGTCTGGTAGCGATGCTCTGCCAATTCTCTAAATCCATCGAAAGAGTGTCTGGTTGAACTGGGGAAGACTGTGAGTCAATACTCCGCAAATGTGCAGACGACCGGCAGCGATACCGCTGTCATTATTCCGGTTTACAATCGCAAGCAAACGGTGTTGGAAACGCTGCACCGCGTTGCTGCCCAGAAGAAGTTGCCACGCCAGGTCATCATCGTAGACGACGGATCGAGTGACGGTACTGGTGAGGCGGTAAAGCAATGGCTTCATGGGCAAACGCGTCTTACGAACACCACAGTAATTCGACAGAAGAATCGTGGTGTTTCAGCCGCACGAAACCGCGGTTTCACTGAGATTGGCGACTGTCCCTACGTAACATTTCTCGATTCCGATGATTTGTGGCCTGTTGATTTTTTAGCTCGATCCCAAAATGTCCTTGCAGCAACCCCAGGTGCCATTGCTGTCACCAGCGATCAGGTGTTTTGCGGCCTTCAGCGGCGCAAACGGTTTCGCAGCACATCGGCACTCGCAAAAAATGCAACGGCGTGGTTGTTTCGCAACGACGGAGCTATTGGATCCTCTTCCGTCTTCCGCAGTGAAACCCTTCGTCGATTGGGTTGCTACGACGAAAACCTGTCAACTGGTGAAGATATCGACCTGTTTCTCCGCGTGAGCCTCACGGGCCCCTGGCTGCATACCAAAGGAGAACCCGTGATCTATCAACGAGGTTTGTGTGCAAAGCGTGGGGAAGAGACAAACCTCAGCGAGAAGTTTAGCGACTCGTGTCGCCACTGGGCCTTGATTCACGAAAACTTTATCTGTCAAACTATTGGCAAGCAATATCTCGACCACAATGTCTGTCGTAATCGGTTGGCTTACTGCTGGTATCGGGCTGGGCGTCAATTGATGCGGTCGGGCCGTGTTGACGAGGCCCGCCATTGTTTCAGGCGATCGTTGACTTGGCGCCTTTGGCAAGGCAACACGTGGTTTCGGCTGGCCCAAACTCTTTGGTCTTCGCCCGGCTGACCAGCTCAGCCTGACCCCCGAGAGCATCGGCCCCTCTGCTCCATGACGACTGCGAGTGGTCAACCGGGAAGACCCAACATAATCACTTGAGCCGCCTTGCGTGCAACCGAATTACTGGCTCGGCGGCAAGTGATAACCGCGCGTGTTTAACCGAATCCGATACAAGCTGTTGCCCGCAGTGATGTAGAGCAGGTTACTGTCCTTGCCACGACCAAAACTAA
>JAKVBZ010000125.1 GCA_022448645.1 Pirellulaceae bacterium | reverse complement strand
CGAGGCGCGCGGTGCCGTTCCCATTGCCAGGGCGTGGGATCACAGCAAAGAAACCATCTCTCGTTTGTTGGACGCTGGTGCCTGGGGTTTGGTGTTTCCTCATGTGAGCACTCCGGAACAAGCCGAATTTTTGGCCAAATCCATGCGTTACCCACCACAGGGAACCCGCTCCATCGGCACCTCCCGTTGCCGGCTTTACGACCCGAATTATCCTGAAATCGCTAACGATCAAGTATTGTGCATTCCACAAATTGAAGACATGGAAGGCATCGAGAATGCTGAAGCGATCGCGAGTGTCGACGGTATCGACATCGGGTTCTTAGGGCCAGGAGATTTGGCCATGTCGATGGGAGTTGCCCCGGGCCACGCGGATCATGAAGCTGCCCTGCAACGATTCCGAGAAGGTTGCCAGCGAGTAGGTAAGCCAAGCGGCATTCCTTTGGGAGATGGTGTGTCCGCGCGACAACGTATTGCCGAGGGATTTCAGTTTATCGATGTTTCGAATGACTTTCGGATGTTGGAGTTGATGTCGAAACAAATGCTCGACGAAGCGCTTTCTTAGCGGACTTGTTGGCGGCCACGACCAGAAGGGGAGGTCGAGGTCATGAGGGTTTAGAAGAGAAAGCGAATGGCGTCGGGAAAGGTCCTCCGAGGGATGTTATCATAAGCCAGGTCAACAGAGTCACTCGCCCTGTGGCCATAGGTTCCAACTAAGATTGTGGCTCAATGACTTTCACAAACGACAACGTGCGAAGGTTGCTATCGCCACGAACGGGATGGCTCATCGGCATGCTCGTGTTCTGCGCGATGCCCTTTCCGTATGCTGTGGCGGAGCGGCCAGCCGTCGTAAGCCCACTTTCACCACAACAGTCATTGCAACACATCGAAATGGCACCGGGACTGCTGGTCGAACTGGTTGCTCATGAACCGTTGATTGTCGATCCTGTAGCACTCCGCTTTGACGAAGATGGCCGTTTGTGGGTCGTCGAGATGCGTGATTATCCACACGGCCCACCTGCAGGCGAACCGGCCCGCTCCCGAATCTCGGTGCTTACCGACAAAGACGGCGATGGGTTCTTCGAATCGGGTTCTGTCTTTGTCGACGAGCTACTCTTCGCCACGGGCCTGCAACCGTGGAAAGGTGGTGTCTTTGTGACGATGGCTGGACAAGTCGCTTATATGAAGGATACCACAGGAAACGGAAAGGCAGATCTTATCGAAACGTGGTATACCGGATTCGCCGAAGAAAATCCGCAACTACGAGCGAACCATCCTCGACTCGGCTTGGACAACCGAATCTATGTTGCCAATGGATTGCGTGGTGGAGAGATTGTCGCTGTACAGCAACAGGACTCACAGCCGCTATCCATCAGCGGGATGGATTTTCGATTTGACCCACGCTCCCAAGAATTCGAAGCGGTCTCTGGTGCCGGACAGTTTGGGATGACGTTTGATGACTTCGGAAACCGTTTTGTGTGCAGCAATCGCAATCCAGTCATGCACATCGTGATGGAAAACGAGTACCTGACTAAAAACCCTTTGGTCAGCGTTCCGACTGTCCGCCACGATGTTGCTACGGCGGGTGCCGCGTCACGCGTTTTTCCCATCACCCGATCTTGGACGACATCCAATTTGCACGCCGGGCAATTTACGGCCGCTTGTGGCGTGCTCGTATACCGGGGTGACTTGTTGCCACACGATTACCACGGGAACGCATTCACGTGTGATCCCACGGGGCACCTGGTGCACCGAGAGGTCATGCATCCACACGGAGTCACGTTTACCTCCCAGCCAGCTCGAGAAGGCAAGGAATTCTTCGCTTCGCGCGATGAATGGTGTTCGCCGGTCAACCTGGAATTGGGGCCGGATGGTGCCCTGTATGTTGTCGACATGTACCGAGCTGTGATCGAACATCCCGATTGGATGCCGGAAGAGCTGCGCGATCGTTTGGATTTGCATCTGGGAAACGAGCACGGACGTATTTATCGAATACGATCCCAAGTCACCGATCATTCTCGCTCAACACCAGAACTCAGCACGGCAAAGAATACGGAACTCGTCCAGTACCTGTCGCATCCCAATGCCTGGTGGCGAGAAACTGCGTCCCGTCTGTTATTGGAACGAGACGAAGCTTCTGTCCACGAGAGTCTGCGGAAGGTCGTGCGAGAACAGCGATCCTCGCTGGCAAGAATTCACGCACTTTGGCTACTGCAGGGACTCAGGTTGCTGAACGAGCAACTGCTGTTTGAAGCCAGTAACGACGAGGACCCGCGAGTCCTCGAGCAGGTTGTAGCACTGAGCGAACCGTATGTCCAATCAAAGGGTCGTTTGCGAGACAGGATAAAATCGTTCTGCCAACATGACGATGCTCGTATCCGGTATCGAGCCTTATTGGCCCTAGCACCAGTTTCGCTTGTTTTTTCAGACTTTGTCGACGAGTGGGAGATGCGGGCTGCGCTGATTGCCGTGGGAACTCGTGCCGGCGAAGTCTTGGCCGAAACGTTACGGAATGCTGCAGAAAACCCGATAGAAAAAACGAATCGTGCTGGGGACCATGCCGAGTGGATGATGCAGCTTGTGCCGTTGGCGGCGTCGACGAACGACGAAATACAGCGATTGGATGCTGCCAGTGTGCTGCTGGCGGAATCATCTTCGCGTGCTGCCGTGATCCGTTTTCTACATGAACTCACGCGGCATGGAATTTCCGTGACGTCGTTTCGTGACAAGCTCAAAGCCGATGAACAGCGTGCCTTGGACCAGCTATTTGCAGAAGCACACGATGCTGTCGCCTCCCAAGAGGCGACAACCGATGAGCGCATAGAAGCCATCGGTTGCCTGTCGTTGGACAGGACCGCACGAACTTCGAAAGTTCTAACAGAACTCGCGATGCATGAGGCCGACCCGGAATTGCGTTCGGTTGCCATCGACGCCCTTGCTGGCCGAACGGACCTGTTTCCTTGGGAGCAACTGTTGTCTGATTTTTCCACCGAATCACCGCAAATACGTCGTCGTGTACTGTCGGGTGTCTTGCGCAGCAAAGATCGCATTGAATTGCTGATGGAACAGATCGCGCGTGGTCGCATTGCCAGTTCTGAATTGGAATCCCATCAAGTCAATCAGCTAGTCCAACATCGGGATTCACAGATCAAAGCACGGGCCACGGAACTCCTGGCGGCTGCCGTACCGCAAGATCGTCAACAAGTGTTGGCTGAGTACCGCAGCGTGCTGAACATGTCCGCAGACGCGCAGCGAGGTAAACAAATCTTTAAGAAGCATTGCGCTGTGTGTCACAGAATTGACGATGTGGGAGTGGATGTTGCCCCGGATATTTCTGATTCACGGGTGAGAAGTGGCGAGCAATACTTGACTGATATTCTCCAGCCTAATCGCGCCATCGATGCGAATTACGTCGACTACAGTTTGGTCACCGAAGACGGCCGGATTTTCCGTGGTATCATTGCGACGGAGACAGCGACATCCGTCACATTAAAACAACCCGAAGGAAAAACATACACGTTCCGGCGGGATGAGATTGAAGAGCTTCGATCCAGTGGCACTTCGTTGATGCCAGAGGGCATGGAAAAACAGATATCGCACCAAGACATGGCCGACCTGATCGCGTTTATCAAGAATTGGCGGTATTTGGATGGCCGCACACCACTGCGTGGATCTTCGCGCTAAATGCACCGTCGATCAAGTGAGTGCCGCGCTTGCCTGCGACTCTTTCTCTAACCACCCTGGAAGTTGAGCTGCGTAACTTTGAGCTTCAGCAGCAAAGTCGACTCCAACCATTTCTTGCCAGGCTTCGATCAACCGTCGATATACCGGTCCGGCTGAACCGTCGCCCACCTGTTGACCCTCGAAATGAGAAGCATGAACGGCACCGAACGGTGTCGAGGTGCAGAAAATTTCGTCCGCCTGTAACGCTTCTAGACGCCCCAGATTACATTCGTGTACTTCGATGTCGAGCGAACGTGCGATGTCGATGATGGCACCACGAGACACTCCGATCAGGATGTTGCGCGGTTCGGGAGTCAACAATGCGCCGTCACGCACCAGAAAGATGTTCCAACCGGGACCTTCTGCCAGGTATCCGTCAGGGTCCAACATCACTCCGAATACGTTTCCCATTCGGGCGCCTTGCATGATAGCCATCTGATAGTGCATGCGGCTACGCGTTTTGGCTCTGGGGTCGAGCAAATGATTGGGGATGGCATGTTGTGCGACGACGGCGACTTGGACGCCATGTAGGATCTTTTCTGCCATCCCGCCCACGTGCGAAACCAAAGGCCAGCAGTTGATGGATACCGTCGGAGCAATCCCTTGCGGAAAAGCTGGACTGTAAACTCCCAGTGGTCCTCGGGAAACGTTATGCATAATTTGCCAGTCGAATTCGTCAGATTCGGTCGGTAAATTTCGCTCCAACGTTTCCAAGCTCCGTTGCTTCATTTGCTCGATGGTCAGGCCACAATCAATTTCTAGCAGTCGAAGTGAATCGTACAAACGATCAATATGTTCGTCCAACCGGAACAGTTCTTGGCGATAGGTGCGTGTCATTTCGAAGGCCATATCTCCGAACATCAATGCCGAATCAAAAATCGAGACTCGTGCTTCGGATTCGGCGACAAATTCACCGTTCAAATAGACTACGCGGTTGGCCATCATACGTCTCCATAACGATTTAATCTTAGACCCAAGCAAATCTACCATATAGCTCACGAACGCGGTCCGCAAGCAGTAGAAAGTGAAAAACTGTGGCAATGAAAACGAGGCTTTAGGGGAACCACTTTAAATTTCAAATTGACCAACTATAGAAAGATAGACCAATAGTCGCCTGTCTCCATTGGGATGGCTCGTGGCTGCACAAGTGAGTCGACGGTGCTCATCGTGGGTTTGAGGTATTTTTCAAGATTCTGAAGGATAGTGTCCCATACCACTCACGTGGGAAACCTCACTTTTGTTCTGGGGACTCTTCAGGGATTCGAATGGCTCCTCCTACTTCTTCTTAAGGATGTCAATGAGAGAGACTTCCACTCAGATTCTTCGACACTACGCTTCCGCGGAATCATACGAAAAGAATATGTTTCCACAGGGACACATTGCCAGACTTCTGGTTGATTCGTCACAAAGCCAACAAACTAGATTCCCAAGGCCTGCCAGATCCGTTCATCATCAAGTCCATCGGCGATAAACGCTGCTCCCGAAAAATCATGATGCCGGCTGTGTTCTCCGGGAACAGCCACCGCCATGGTGCCGGCGGCTACTGCAGATCTGCAGCCGTTTTGACTGTCTTCGAGTACCATGATGTTGCGAGTTGGCATTCCTAGTCGTTCGGCAGCAGTCAGGTAAATCTCCGGATGAGGTTTGCCGTTTTTCACATTTTCTGATGTCAGGACGAATTGAAATCGTGGGCGAATCTCAAATTTGTCCAGGATAGGATCCACGTTATTGCGACGGCTACTGGTTGCGATGGCCAATGGGACCTGATGAGACTGCAAGGCGTCAAGCAATTCCCAAAGTCCTCTCATCGGGACCAGATCCGTTTTAATCAGTTCGGCAAAGATCTGATCGGTTTCGTTGCGAAGTTGTTCAACCGTGTCGGACAATTGCCGCCGTTCGATCATGATGGCCAGCGATTCGTCACTTTTGCGGCCCATCATGTCATGAAGTAGGTCGTCCGTCAGTTGTTTTTGGCGACGTTCTAGGATCTGTCGGGCCGTTTCGGCATACAGGGTCTCGGTGTCGAACATCAGGCCGTCCAGATCGAAGACGACTGCGACAAGGGATGAAGTGCGTGTTGTGTTCACGGTATCGGGGAAGTGTGGTAGGTGCAACAAATGTTTGTTGGGAAGCGAACTTTCTAGTCCTAGTCCGCACGATCGTTTGTGCAGTGAAGCATAACGTTGGTGCAATAGCCTGCCAACTGGCAGCATGCTCAGGGGGCTGGTGGCGAAACCGGCCGCCGCGCTAGATTTAGGATACAGCTGCCCTCTCTTTGCAGCCGTTAGTAACAGTAAAAAAGCACGTATCGGCAGGAGAGGATTTGGGCCAATTTCCGCACAGCTGCGTCGTTTGCAATCATAAACAATTGTCCGTCGAAAGCAGATTGCTAATGGTGGAAAAGATTCTTTTGTTAAAGACACATGTCGAGTCGGACATGGAAGTAAACAACGACTAAAACCACTTTAAAAGCTGGAAGGTAAAATCAATAATGCTTGCAAAACACTCAACCATCAAATTTCAAGAAGGTTGATCAATTTTGCAATCAAACACGAAGCTGTCACAATTCAAATGAATATCTGAAAGTGATAAAAGAAAGTCTTGCGGGATTATTTTTGGGAGAACGCTGGCGGTATCATGAGTTACAGGAATTCATTCAATACAAGGCAAAAGAAGTTCGGATTGTGATAGAAAAAGTCGATCCTCAATTTACATCATGACGCTGCTTTGCTTGTGGCCACATTAACAACGAGTTTACAAGAGATGTTCGCGACAAGAACAAACCGAAGGATGATGACGTATGTCCTTTTACGTGTCCAAACTGTGATGACAATGAAGAAGATCCTGACTATAATTCTTCCCCAGAACCTTGCAGTGAAAGATCTCGAAAGAGATCTAAAGTAATACACAGCACGCCTGTGGTGCCGGAAGATGAGAAGTGTCGTATAAATCAGCTTTAGCTGTCAGTAAAACGCTCACTAACCACCTCTTTTTCGTACTAAAACGAGGTCGGAGTCATTAGCAGCAAAGGGTGATGTCTCATCTGGCTGCGTTTGACTCCAGTTGGGAAGGTAGACGCAGGAATGTCACTTGCCTTTTAGACTCCAAATCGTCATGAGATTTTCCAGAGCCAATTTCACCGACTTTCGATCGACTGTCACCATGTTACAATTTGTGGTTGCTTTAATGATCGCTTATCTTGCCCATTTAGTCACACGCTTGCTTGGTGTCGCCGAGAAACCGGTGAACCAGCAGTACCCGAGGGAGAAATACAAATGTTGTTAACTACGGAGGTCCCCCAAGCCAGCTCTGCCGTACAGTCCTTTGTCGGCCAAGAACACAAACTTCTGATTGGGGGAGAATGGGTTGCTGCGGAATCCGGCAAGACCTTTGAGGTTACCAACCCGGCGAATGGAGAATTTCTGGCGAATGTCTCGGAGGGAGATGCTGCCGACGTGAAGCGCGCCGTTGCAGCAGCACGACAAGCCTTCGAAAGCGGCCCCTGGCCTGCCATGACACCTTCTGAACGTGGCAAATTGCTCTGGAAGCTGGCCGACCTGCTTGAAACACATGTCGACGAATTTGCAGAAATCGAATCTTTGGACAATGGTAAGCCGCGAGCCGTGGCTGCAGCTGCTGATGTCCCCTTAGCTGTTGACCTATTTCGTTACATGGCAGGCTGGGCAACCAAAATCGAAGGGAACACCATTCCAATTTCGGTCCCCTACATGCCCGGTGCCGAATTTCATTCCTATACGCTGCGCGAGCCCGTTGGTGTGGTCGGCCAAATCATTCCTTGGAACTTTCCTTTACTTATGGCCGCTTGGAAGCTTGGTCCCGCTCTGGCGACCGGCTGCACCATCGTCCTGAAGGTCGCTGAAGAAACACCACTCAGTGCGCTGCGGTTAGGCCAATTGATTCAAGCAGCTGGATTTCCAGCCGGTGTGGTCAACATGATCACCGGTTTTGGAGAAACAGCTGGCGCGGCCTTGGCAGCCCATCCCGATGTCGACAAAGTTGCCTTCACCGGATCGACCGAAGTAGGCAAACTAATTGTCAAAGCGGCTGGGGAAACAAATCTCAAGAAGGTAACACTCGAATTAGGTGGGAAGAGCCCCAACATCATTCTTCCCGATGCCGATTTGTCCACAGCCATCGTCGGTGCAGCGAATGCCATCTTCTTCAATCACGGCCAGTGCTGTTGCGCGGGATCACGCCTCTTCGTCCACCGTAGCCAATTTGACGAGGTCGTCGCTGGCGTAGCAGAACAGGCTAGTCAAATCAAACTAGGACCGGGCATGCACCCGGACGCGGGGATGGGTCCTATGGTTTCTAAAATCCAACAAGATCGGGTGTGCAGCTATCTTGAATCCGGCTTTCGTGACGGGGCGCGGGCCGTCATCGGTGGCCAACGGAGTGACGCCGCCGGTTATTTTGTCGAGCCAACCGTCCTCGTCGATACCAAGCCAGAGATGCAGGTGATCCAAGAAGAAATTTTTGGACCGGTGGTTGCAGCTCTGGCGTTCGACGATCCGGAAGAATTAATCCCGGCTGCTAACAATAGTATCTACGGACTGGCCGCTGCGGTCTGGACGCAAAACGTCGGCCAAGCACACCGGCTGGCCAAGAAATTAAGGACCGGAAGCGTGTGGATCAATTGCTACAACGTATTTGATGCCGCATTGCCCTTTGGTGGCTACAAGCAATCAGGCTGGGGAAGAGAAATGGGACATGAAGCGATCGAACTCTATACTGAAACCAAAGCGGTCACCTTGCAGCTGTAATGCCAGAGTTGCCAGGATCGATTTCGCCACGCACCTACCTGGCGAAACAATGTCGTAAAATCAGGCAATGCTGCATCAGGCTGTCTTCGGGATTCCCACTGGGCTGCTGTTTCGGCGCTGCAGGTAGCCAATGTGTCCTGCTCGGACCGGAATCTACGCGCACCGTACCAACAAGGGATAGCCTGACATACAAGCGCACTCTGCGTGTTACAGCCTCAAAGCAACTCGAGAATACTTGGAAACACAAAGCATTGCGTTGCCAGATAGCGAACGGTCTGGCTCTAAGGCAAGTTAGCGGCTGCGCACCTTCTGTGGTACGAGGACGTGCTGCGCAGCAGCGCACAAGTTCCATACATGAAAAGAATCCTCGCTGTTAACGGATAGAGGCAGAAATTGGCCATGAATAAATTTGTCTGATTTAATAGCCAATGATTAACAGTCAGTTGCGTTACCAGATGTGATTCTGGAATTTAGCCGCTCGATTTAGGATCTAGGTGTGATCTTTCCTCTGAAGGACACTTCTGCGACGAAACTCTACTCCAAAAATTAGCACGTAGGTGCCACATCTGTTGGAAGTTGTAGAAGCTGCCAAGGTCCGATTGGACTAACGCACGGCAGCGCAATGTCCCCATAGAGAATAGAGTGAAGTGTGTTACCAATATGGCATCTCCAGTGGATGTGCCCCACAGAACCAGTTTTCGGTTGGTCGTTTAAAGTAGATTGCGAAGCCTTCGGATTTCTACGAGCTGCATGAAGCGACCCTCCTAAAACTTTTCGTCGTATGGCGCGGACAATTTCTGTTTCAGATCCAATCTGGATCCGTGTGCCGTCAGAGATGTTAGCCGTGGAGAGCCGTAGCGTACCTGTCGGAATGGACTGCATTGCCATATAGGTTGTAGTGAAAATATTTCCGGATCCCTGCAGTACGATGTGGGAAGCTCCTCTACCCATGCACTGTGGAGGAGGACCTTTCCGTATGTCAGTCATCAAAGAAAGTGGTGACACATCGAGATGCGTAGACCGTATTTGCAAAGTCGATAGCCCTTTAGTTCTACAGAGCATATCCGTTTTATCACGATCTCAAAATGATGAGGGTTGGGACAAGGCGTCGCCGGTGAGAGTAGCTGTCTAAAAAAGGTGTGAAAATGCGAGCATGAGCCAGTTGCTTTCATGGGAGGCAAGATGGAAAATCGAACAGTAGTGAAATTAGACTATTCTGTGGTATTCTAGAGTGATGGCGCCCCCGGTAGTAATCCGATTTGTCACTTTAGTCGCAGCGGTGTTTGTGTCGACGACGGTGTTCGACTACCGGTTTGCCTGGGCTGAGTCTGCGGTCGATTTTGTCCAGGATGTGGTGCCCATTTTTAAGGCTCACTGTTGCGTCTGCCACGGCGAAGCATTTCGTGAGGCTGACTTGGATTTGTCTAGCGCGGCAGGCATTCGGCAAGGAAGCGAATCTGGCCAAATTTTAGACGCAGACAATCCGAGGGACAGTCGTCTGCTGGAAGTTATTCAACATGGTGAAATGCCGCCAGCTGGTGAAGGGGAACCCCTTTCTGACCAGCAGATAAAAATCATTCGTCGCTGGATCGACGGTGGTGCACATTTTGGAACGGAACAAACGGACGAATCGCTAGCGCTGAACCAACACGATATTTTGCCGATCGTACTGCTTCGGTGTTCTACCTGCCATGGTCGCCAGACCCAGCAAGGGGGACTCGATCTACGTACGAAAGCATCGATGCTAGCCGGTGGCAAATCTGGTCCAGCATTTGTGCCCGGTGATCCGACAACGAGCTTAATGATTCAGAAGATTGTTGCTGAGGAAATGCCGCCACGGCCAGAGCTTGCCAGCCACAGTGTGAAACCGGTCACGCCCCATGAGTTAGAGCTACTTTCCGAATGGATAGCCAGCGGGGCTACCGAGGTTGAACTCATGCCGGACGCACCAAGCACAGAACCTGATCCACTGGTTAGTGACGAAGATCGTCAGTTTTGGGCTTTTCAGCCGCCTCAAGAGGTTAAGCCTCCAACCGTCGACGATGCCGATCTGATTCGCAATCCGATTGATGCTTTCGTGCTACGCAAGATTAAGGAAGCAGGCCTCGAGCTGGCGCCACAAGCTTCCGATGCGGTACTGTTGCGGCGAATTTTTTTTGACCTAACAGGTTTACCGCCGTCACCCGATGAAATCAAATCATTCCTCGCAGACACGGATCCCGCAGCGTATGATCGTTGGATTGACTTTCTTCTAGAATCGCCACGGTACGGCGAAAGGTGGGGGCAGTATTGGTTAGATTTAGCGGGCTATAGCGATTCGGAAGGTGTGCAGGACAGTGATCCGATTCGCCCTCATGCTTGGCGTTATCGTGACTACGTGATTCGTTCCTTCAACGCCAATAAGCCGTACGATAGATTCCTGTTGGAACAGATCGCGGGCGATGAGCTGCTGGACTACGAAAATGCGGCAGAGATTACCGGCGAATTGTACGACAATCTTGTCGCGACTGGATTTCTACGGATGACATCTGACGGTACGTTTTCCGGTATCACTGGATTCGTGCCGAACCGACTGGATGTGATCGACGATCAACTGCGAGTGCTGAGTTCGTCGGTGATGGGGTTGACCATCCGTTGTGCGCGTTGTCACTCGCACAAGTTTGATCCGATCCCACAGCGCGACTACTACCGGCTGGTCGCGCTGTTCAAGCCGGCTATGGATGAACACGACTGGTTGAAACCAGTCAGCGGCGGTGCCGGGAATGTGATGGGCAGTTTTCGCTATTTGTCGGTTGCCAAGGCGGAGGAAAAGCGTGCTTGGGAGGCCAAGGACGAGTAGCTCAGGGTGGAGATCGAAGCGTTGACCCGCAGCTGGTACAAGTTCCGGCAGCGGGGTGAATGTGGCATGTGGGTTTCGGACGTGTTACCGTATA
>JAKVBZ010000124.1 GCA_022448645.1 Pirellulaceae bacterium | reverse complement strand
GTTGAAATTGCCGGAGGGCTTCCAGGGTCGCATCGATCGATTTCGCGCTGAGCTTCCCTGTGGTACTTAGCGAACTGGCAAGTCGCGTCGATTCACGCTCGTCGTCAAGAATTCGGAAGTCAGCACCGGGGCATACTTCCACCACGACAAGTCGAATACTGTTCGAACCGATATCGATAACAGCAAGTCGCTTCGGTGCAGATGCACCGTTCCGTTCTGACAGCGTGTCGTTAGCCATTCCCACCCCTCATCATCAGTAGTCTAACGAGGAATTCGGCTAACGTAAATCGGCGTCTTGTCTCGTGCAGCCTGGCTACCACTTGGCGATTCATGCTGTCCATTGTAAACCGCTTGGATCTTGTCGTGCGGGAAATGCTGGTATTGACATTTAAATCAAGGATACGAATATTTCCGTTCGGTCTTCGTATATATCTTCGTAGATAGCTGTACCACTTGAAGTTGCGTCGACTTCACATAAAATGACCTAGGAGCTAAATTGTCTTGCTGCTCAAATTCTTCACGGAAGAGTCCGTTGGCAAGGCCCCGTGCGGTGTATCTTTACATAAACCGAATCTGGGGATCGTCCAACGTGAATTCAGATCGGTACAGTTTCCGAGATGGTGACAGCATCCTAGCCTAACACAGCCACGGCGGTTTAGTTGCCGACCTTGGTAGGTTAACCTGATGTTGCACGTTGGCCTTCTGAATTGCTGGCCAAAATAAGGTGAACCAAGCTACCGATTTTCACGAAGTGTTTATTTCCCAGTACATCCGCGGCAGAGTAGCTATTGGTCGGCCTTCGTGAGACTGTACAGTGAAGACGGTGAAGCGACTTTTGTCGGCATACAATGGGAACTTAGTAGAAGATGGCCAGTGTAGAAATCAGATCTGACCAGCACGATGCCGAGCAGCCTCACGACGGCGCGCCGGCGAATATGTTTCAGCCCGAACATTTTATCAATCGAGAACTTAGTTCACTGGAATTTAACGCACGTGTACTCGAGGAAGCTGAAGACGAGTCAACTCCGTTGTTGGAACGAGTAAAGTTCTTAGCGATCCTCAGCTCGAATCTTGACGAATTCTTCATGATCCGCGTCGCTGGGTTGCGTGAGCAGGCTTTCGAAGCGGGGGCTCCGCACGACAAGACCGCGGACGCCATGCCCTCTCTAACACAATTACAGTCCATCACACAGCGCACTCGAGAAATTGTAGATCGTCAATACCACTGCTGGAATAACTCTGTCTTGCCGGCCTTACGAGAAGCTGGAATTGACATTCTTCATGATGGTGAATTGAACGTCGAACAACGTGAGAAGCTGGACCGTTTTTTTCGCGAGACAGCATCTCTTGTGTTGACGCCGATGGCCATCGATCCCAGTCACCCGAACCCTCGATACCATAATCAAGGACTCTACCTGGCTGCCGAGTTGAAACGGCAAAATGCCCGTGGTCCGCAGCACCTGTTCGCCGTGGTCCAGATCCCAACCGTCCTTCCTCGGCTCGTACCAATCGGTTCGACAGAAAATCCACAGTTCATGTTTCTTGAGGAAGCGGTGGCTTCTCGTTTACCGGATTTGTTTGGTGGCTATGAAGCATTGGACTGGACCACCTTTCGTATCACGCGCGACAGTGACATCGACCTGTTGGACCAAGAGGCCGACGACATGTTGCACTTGATTGAGGAACGTTTGCGAGCTCGGCGACGTGCCGACGCAGTGCGTCTTGAAGTGCAACCTGGAGCCAACTCACGTTTTTTGGAAATGCTGATTGAAAAAGAAGAAATCCGCATTGCCAGCGAAGACAATCCGGGTGGGTACAGTGAAGTTTACGAGGTTCCTGGCCCCATCGATTTGCGTGCGTTGATGGCACTTGTCCAGATCCCGGGATTCGGACAACTGCGCGATGCTACGTTTTCGCCTCATCCACCACGCGGGCTACATCGCTCGTCGGACGGACGTTTGTTCGATCAGATCGCACAGGGTGACGTGATGCTGCACCACCCTTACGAATCGTTTCAGCCTGTAATCCAATTTGTCGCGGCAGCAGCCAGAGACCCACAAGTGCTGGCCATCAAACAGACACTGTATCGAACGAGTGGCGACAGTCCGATTGTACGTGCTCTTATTGAGGCCGCTGAAAATGGCAAGCATGTTACGGCTCTCGTAGAATTGAAAGCTCGGTTCGATGAAGCCGCCAACGTGAATTGGGCTCGTGAAATGGAACGAGCCGGCGTTCATGTCGTATTTGGATTTCTCGATCTCAAGACTCACTGTAAACTGTCTCTTGTCGTGCGACGTGAAGGTGAAAAATTGCGCCGCTATGTGCATCTTTCGACTGGCAACTATCACCCATCCACGGCGAAACGGTATACCGACATTGGCTTGTTCACAGCCGACCGGGATATTGCCGAAGACGCCTCTGCCCTGTTCAATCTGCTGACAGGCTACTCTCAGGGACACCAATGGCGAAAAGTCGTTGTCGCCCCAGACGATTTACAACGGCGCACCCTAGATTTAATTCAGGAGCAAACAAATCTTGCCCGGGAAGGCAAACCATCGCGAATCTTTGCCAAACTCAATGCGTTGGTAGACCGCAAAGCCATTGAAGCTTTATATCGAGCCAGTCAGGCAGGCGTACCCATCGATCTGATCGTACGAGGTATTTGCTGTCTGCGCCCCGGCATGCCTGGCATCTCGGAAAACATCCGTGTCCGGAGCATCGTAGATCGTTTCCTGGAACACAGCCGTATCTTCGTATTTGGAGATGGTGAAGACGCCCAAGTCTTTTTGTCCAGTGCAGATTGGATGCCTCGAAATTTCTATCGTCGTGTGGAAGCCATGTACCCTATGGAAGACAAAGACATTAAGGCACGGATCCTACATGAAATCGTTCCTGTCTATTTGCGGGACAATGTTAAAGCTCGTGAATTGCTTTCAGACGGTACGTACCACCGTATCTCGCCCCAAGATGGTGAGCCGCATTTCCGTGCTCAACAGGAGTTGCTGCACCTCCACGAACAACATCATAGCGACGGTGCATCACCAGCCTCTGCAAGTTACTCCGTCGCGTCCCCAGAACATGCTGAACACACCGATCACACTGAACATTCATAAATAAGCACGGCCTAATGGCACGATCGACAAAATGGATCAAAAACGTCAGTCCTGACCAACCTGCGGCAGATGTCGCACGTCTGGCTCTCTGTGCTCGATTGGATGCTGTCGTCTATTTTCTCCCAAAAGCCGCCATGGAAGCAGATGAAGACATTGAATACGTTCATCAGCTGCGTGTGGCGACTCGGCGATCGATGGCCGCTATTCTTACTTTTCAATCATTACTTCCTGTTCGCCGTACTCGCAAGCTGCGAAAGATGCTGCGTCGCTTGCGTAAGGCAGCTGGGGAGGCACGCGACCTGGACGTGCTCTACGAACGTCTGGATAAGCAAGCTCGCAGAACCCATATTCCCGGGATGAAAAAGGTTCTCACTAAAGTCTCTCGGCGGCGCGACGCAGCGCAACGGCCTTTACTGAAAATCTACCAAAAATGGCAAAGTGCGAAATACGAAAGGAAAATCAAAAAACTACTTGAACGTGTTCGGTGGCGTTCTGATTCGCCTGAGCCAAGCTTTCAACATGTGGCCACTCAGGCTATGCAATCCACCACAAACGAGTTCCTTCATGCGGCCTCAGCCGATTTGACAGATATCGCAGCGCTACATCAAATGCGCATTATCGCCAAACAAGTCCGTTACACGGTGGAATTAACGGCTAACGCTTTCGCACCCGTCTTCCGTGACGAAATTTATCCACTGTTCACCGACATCCAAAACAGACTTGGCGCCATCAATGACTTTGCCACGGCAGAACAACTTTTTGGAACTTGGTCCACAGAAGCGAAAACACAGGAGGCAACTGACGAACTGGCACGGATGGCGGATGACGAATGCAATCAACTGAATGCGTCGGCAGAGGAATTTCGGCTATGGTGGACCCAGGAACGTGCTGACAGCATTCGCCAGTGTTTAAGCCCCTACGTGATGCCGGCCCCCACTGAACCCCCGATCATTCGTCCGGATGCGTGAACATTTCGTCCATTCGTTGGTTGAGTGTTTCGTCCCCCGGTTCAGAAACTCCAAACATAGTGCTCATGGTTCTTGAAACCTACCGCTCGCACTGGACTCCTTTCTAATAGCGATTTGCCATAGAACTCACTTTTCGATTAGCGATTGGACAGGTAATCACGCATGACAGTTGCCTCGGGGACAAGTGGTCCATCCGGTTGATCGGCTAACTGTGAAAACTTTTCAATGGCCGCGTCATCATTTCCCCGCAGCATATCGACAAAAGCCAATTTATACTGACACTTGTGAGCTTCTAAAGTATTCGGATAGTTTTGCGCTGTCGCCTTGAATGTATTGTAGGCTTCGTCCAACGCGCCTCTTCCTAGATGCGCCTTCCCCAAAAACAATCCGGCACGGCTAGCATTTCTGGAATTCCCCTGCCGCGACAAAAACCTTTGTAGCAATGGAATGGCAACATCATACTTCCCGTCAATCACATGTCCCCTACCCCGATGAAAGTCATCGTTCTGACCGGCCTCACCACCACCACAACCGGCACATATCGAAACAAAGGTCGCTGCCAGTACCAAGGCACACAAAGTGAAACTTCGACTGAACATACCGAGTGTCATATCATCACTTAAGGTGAAGGCACACAGCCTTTGCCAACCGGTGGATACATCATCAGGACAACTCCTTAGAGGGCGGTCTTTGCCGCGGATGTTCTTGAAACAACCGTTACCCAAAGCTACCTGTGTCGCCATAGGATCTCCTTTGTTCGTCAATGGCATCTCAGATTCTGATGTTGCCTTTACATCCTGTCACGGTGACGCGATCGGACTAGCGAAAGGTATCATATCAACAAGAACGAGCTGCCCCAATGTTACTCGCCGCGCGGCCAGTAGCTGTGGCGGCCTACGCAGGCCATCGCGACTCGCTTCCAGATCGATCAAAGAATGCCCCACCAGCCAAAAAGAAATCCACAGTTTCTGCCCATTCTTTCATGGCTTCACCCTCTGCAGCAGGCACTGTGCCACCAGAAAGTAGAGCGTTCACAATTTTCATGCGAGATCTCCCCCGAGACGAGTCGTAAGTACCTGGGGCAGCCGCTCTCGAACATTACTAAGTCATGCTATTCCGTGTGAAAACCATTTTTGACAAACAGATGAAAGCAGTTAGGCAGCTATCGATCTGAATTCGGCTTTTCAACCACGGAGATTCTTGCTGGTCTCGCACGACTGGAATCGTTGGACATGTTCGATTATTTCCGGAAATGCCGCTGCATCGGTTGCATGAAGATCCTAGACCACACGCGGTGCTCTTCGACATCACTTACGATTCGGATGGCAAACGGGAGCCATTTATTGTACACCGTGAGATTCAAAGAACACGGCCTCTACATGCCATCACCTACAGATCGTAGTCGAGTCACCGATGATGGCGGAACGTATGGACCATGAAGCAGCAGGCAGAATCGTTGCATTCTAAAAAGACAACTTAAGCGGACACACATCCCTGGAAACTCGGCATGAAAACTCTATTAATCTTACGACATGCAAAATCGAGCTGGAGCGAACCGGGATTGAGCGACCACGATCGTCCTCTGAACCAGCGAGGCCTGCGCGATGCGCCACGGATGGGGCAATTCGTGCAGCAAGCGAGATTGATTCCAGATTGGATCCTTTGCAGTTCGGCAAATCGCGCACGTGCCACCGCGGAACGAGTCATCGCGGAAATGGATTTCGCTGGGAAGATCCATTTCTCAACAGACCTCTATCTGGCTGAACCCGAAGTCTGGGTCGAATCACTACAGCTCCTCGATAACCAAGCCAATCGCGTCATGATTGTCGGCCACAATCCTGGACTGGAATCTCTGGTATTCCGTTTGACCGGACACGACGAAAGCTTCCCCACAGCTGCTTTGGCACACGTTGAGTTGCCGGTAAATGAATGGGCCGAGCTGAGCCTTACGACACGGGGCGAACTGACCGCTCTCTGGCGTCCTAAATCGCTGTGATCCTGTTCAGGTGAGAGACTTGAATTGGGAATACAAGCTCACCTCTTCGGCTGCCAGCATCGCTGCAACTGATGCTGCCATTGAAATCCATCCAAACGGACAGCTTTGGGGCACGGAGGAAACCGTCTTCATTGACGGTTGTGGCTGGGAACCTACAGTTTTATGGTACATTACACACAAACATATTGGATTGCCCCACGATGTTTTCTCCAACCGAATCTACTGCTCTCCTCATCGACCTCATGATCGTTGTCGGGTTCGGGCTCATGACACTTTTTTGTGGTTGGTTTCTGCGCGGTGTGTTCCAACTACATCTCGTTTCGCTAACACGAGCTCCTGCCCCCACGACCCACGTCCCCCCAACGTCCAACAAGCACCTTGCAGCTTCTCCAGAGGACGTTGAGCCGGAAAAGGAAACCTCCACACCCGTCGTCGCATCTTCTGAAGCGGACAACGCACGCCAAGCGCTGTCGGAATTACACGGTTTAACACATGCGGTCGCCATGAACGTTGATGAACACCAAAATCAGGTTGTGTCGATCAACGAACAAATCAGACTAGCCCAAAATGGTGACCCTGCGGCCATCACCGCCTTGGTGGCTCAATTGATGGACGCGAATGAACGGGTCCAAGACGAGCTACAATCGGCCGAGACACAATTACAAGAACAGGCAGTGCAGCTGGAAGAACACGCCGTTGCAGCTCGCACGGATGTATTGACGGGACTTCTCAACCGCCGAGGCTTGGATGACCTGTTGATCCATCAGTCTGACGAATTCCAGACTGCAGGTACGCCTGTTTCCGTCATGCTGACCGACCTCGACCACTTCAAGAATTTCAATGACACGTACGGGCATCAAGCTGGCGATGAAGTCCTGCGGAGGGTAGGACGCCTGCTACGAGAGTGTTGCGGCGATCGTGATATTCCTGCTCGGTACGGTGGTGAAGAGTTTGCAGTTGTTTTTCCTGGTACGTCCTACCGTGACGCAGCAGTTCGCGCTAATCAGGTTCGAGACAGCATTCAGGATTCCATTTTCGAACACGACGGCACCGAACTTCGCGTCACATGCAGCGTCGGCCTGTCACAAATCAAACCAGGCGAAGACATTGAATCTCTCGTCAAACGATCCGACGATGCCCTCTATGCTAGTAAAGAAGCTGGCCGAAACTGTGGGCACTGGCACGACGGAAAAGTCATACACCCGTTCGACATTCCACGTCAAACTACCAGCCCCGTAAAGCTGGCTTCGCCCCAATCGGCACCGGCAGCCGAGATATCAACACGACAGACCACGTCCTCAACCACGGCAACTCCCCCTGAGGCCGAGACCAAAACACCCACGCTTCCACCGGTCGGTACGTCAGGGATCAATGAAATACACGTTCCCACCACTCCCCTATTGGATCGACATACCGTCGCCCGACTTGACGAAAGGACGCCGACAAGGCCCGACGTCTTGTTTGACGAAGAATCGTTACCGGCACCTGCTTTAGAATCGGCGCCACGGCCAGATTCGGCAGCAAATCTAACCGATACTGGCGAGGCGGTTATACCTGGTGAACCAGAACATGCAATGTTCACTGAGCCGAACCTAGCTAGCGCGGAACCCGAAGTCATTGCCTCCTCATCGGCTACTGTGCAAACCGACAATGTCGATCCAATGTCCGTGGAGATCAAAGAGACAAAAATGGTCGACATGGAAATATCGACCACACAAAAAGATGCTCTGCAGGATCCTGACGTTCTGGCCGCAACAGTTCGTTTGCCGGAAGACACCAACTCGCCGCCGAAACCGTGCAACTTCCCTGCGGTTGCCCCACTGCCTGACTTACTCGGTCAAAAGAAATTTGAGGAAACCATTCAGGCGCAAATCGATGCGGCCGAGATCACAAGTGAAAACGTCTCCATGGTCTTGGTGGCAATGGACGTCAATGATATCGACATTGATGTGGAAGATATTGCGACCTGGAATACACTCATGCGAGCCACCCTACAACTAGTCAAGACGGCGGTTCGGTCATCGGACGAACTTGGCCAATTCAATGGTCACACGTTTTCCATCCTCATGCCAGCTACGGCATTGGCAAAATCAACTCAGATTGCCGAACGTCTACGTCGAGCTATTTCGCGATGCACGTTACCGATCGTTGAAGGCGGACTTCGTTTCACGGTCAGTATAGGTGTCTCTGAGGCACGCAATATGGATCAGGCCGCCAACCTAACAAAGCGTTGCGACTTCGCATTACAAGCCTCGATCGAGTCCGGCGGCAACTGTACTGCCGTGCATGATGGACGACGCTGCCGGATCATGCAAAAACGAAAACGGGCTACCGTGACGGAAGCCTCTTAAAGCGGGTCGTTTCTATTGGTCAGTCTGAATTCCGCAGATGCGAGATGCAGCAGCGACCCGATCACGGCAGAACTTACTCTCAACCCTCCAGTATTCGCTTGACCTTTGCCACGGAACCCACGGTTCTAGCGCCAAAAAAAAGCCCCCGGAAGGCGGTGGGTCCCAGGGGGGCAAAGGACTCCGAACTTTCCGGGAGCGATTGGACGTCGCGAGATTTTTAATTCAAGAACCGTGTTTTAACTGGTGGTGGAAAAACGCATGTCGTCGTAGTTTCGAAGCGACGACCAGCCTCCTTGCTGGCTTTCGCCTCGCGGTCCGCAGAGACATGTCTTCGTACGAATCGATGCTCCAGATGCAGACTCGGCTTCCACGTGGACACATTGTTTTTTCTGTACAGTCGCCGCCAACAACTGGCACCCATCAGACACAAGGAAGCCACATCAAGAGTGACGGCTTCCTTGCCGACGTAATGCGAGTGATGACTCACTCAGCGATGCGGGCGGGAGAATAAGGGATCCATAAAATGCGGTCAAGTCCGGTTTTCATTCAACAAAAACTTTGCCTCCAGACGTGCTAGCCCATCTCTAACAAGCTTAAATTCGTGTAAAACACGCCTTCCCCAAACTCCGAGAACTCTAACGACCAAAATGGAAAACGAAACATCGTCTTTCTGCCATGATTTTCATCCACCCATTCTCAATATGTCGCTCTTGATTGAGGATGAAGAGTATGTTCAGCCGTTACAGTCTTCTCACACGTCCGCCATCCTGCATCAGAATCAAGCCACGAGCAACCTCATTCTCGCCCCCCGCTTTGACCGACAAATAGCCTTATCGAATCCCAACTATTCAACTGCATCTTCCCAGGATGCGGGAATGGGAGCCACCGAGTATTTCCCATCCTTTTCAATCACGATCCCCAGCAAACAACCGTCTGACATAGCAATTGCGGCGGCTCCGCACCAGTCGCGGCTAAGCGTCACTGACGTATCAATTTCCCAGAGATGATCCATCTGCTTGGTCCATTTGACAAGCAAGGGAGTTGGAGACACTTGCGTGTCCGTCACGATCAAACAGTCTTCGGGACCCTCAGGGGATCGAAATCTAACGCTCACGACCTCCTGCAAGATTTCTTTCTCTCCGTCTGGTAGCTCAAACCGTGCCAAGTCGCCTTGGATCTCCAAAAACTGCAGATCGACATCAATTTGGCAGCCTGCCATCTCCAAGACAGAATCCGGAGACGCCTTTTTCGACCGGGCTTGAAAAATCGACGCCGGTCCTAACAGCCTTCCCGAGGTACACGGCACGACCCATCCTTGGCGACGTCGTGTTTGTAGAATGCCAAAAGTACTTTCTTGCCAATTCAACTCGGCTCTCATCAGCAACGGAAGAGGACCATGAGGCAATTCTGCCAACTCGCCGACTCGTATTTGAGGTTGCCAAAGCAACATGCGTTCGTCATCGACGTTCTTTTGCACAACAAAACGATAACCGCTGGAAACCACTTCTCCTGGAACGTCAGGTGTGGCCATCGAAACACCGCCGAGGACAATGGTGGACAACGTATCCACACTTAACTGCAAACCACTCAAGCCAACTGAAACATCAATTCCGCTGGTTTCCCAAAAAACCGAGTTGTCGCGCACAAGTTCTTTAAACGGTGGCAACACCAGGGCACAAGCCTGCACCATTGTGGCATCCCTTGAGAGCGCGACGGAAATGATATGGCCGATTTGTAAGCCGCGGTAAAGTACCGGAGCACCGCGCTGCAACCCGCCACGATCATTGGCCTCCAGAACGATTTCCAGACTGCCTTCTGGTGCTTCCCCAGTAGGCGCCGACTCGATCCCGTCAAATACGAGCTGCCGAGGACCTTCTGCGGGACCAGGCATCACCCCGACAAACCTACCACCTACCAATGTGTCCAAACCTCGGACTTCCGTAGCGTTTAGTAATGCACGCTCGATCCAGAACCGAGTAGATTGTCGAGCCAGTCCCTCGGCAGCCTGATTCAACACCATACGAACATTGACAGTACCGAATTCCTCGTCCAGTTCGACAGCCAAAACCTTTCCCACGTCGATACCTCGAAACCGTACGGCGTCGCCGGGCTGGATTCCGTGTCCGTTTTTGAACCGGACGGTCACCTGCAGGCCCTTCGTTCCAAACGAATAGGCCACCAAGCCGAGCGCCACGAGCAAGCAGGCACCTGTCACAAACCAGAACCGTGAGCCTCGTCGTACACGCCTGGTCCCTTGAGACGTACGAATGTCGGCTGTCGGAATCTCCCCAAGAACTTCACTGCGATCTCTATTCGTTGCGTCGTCGGCCATGCTCAGTCGTCATCCTCCCAAATCGCATGCGGGTCAAAGAAAAAGGACGCCAGCATACTCATGCCCACACATAGTGTAAAAGCAACGACGGCAGGACCAAACTGAAATTCGACCAAACTTCCCAGCTTGACGAGCATGACGAGAAAAGCCAAAAGCATCACATCCATCATGCTCCACTTTCCTGCATACTCCATCAATCGATACGTGGTCGCTTTGTGCTGACGTTGAATGAGTTCTAACAAACTAAGCTCGAGCAACAACGAAATTTTGATCAGAGGAAAAACCACAGAAAACAGCATAACGACAATTCCCACGAACCAGTTCCCACGACGTAATAGCTCAATCGTTCCCCACAGAATGCTTGACTCGTGATGATGTCCCAGCTGTTCAATTCGCAAAATTGGCAACAAGATAGCTGGCCAATACAGGATGAAGGCTGCCAGGGCCAAAGCGGCGGCCCGGCTGTTCGGATCCGCATCTGAAGCCGGTTTTTGTAACACCGTCTCACAGCGTACGCACGTCGACCATTCACCGGGCCCTAATAACGGCAAATGGTGAATCTTACCGCAACAGTGGCATGCCTTAAGCTTGAAAGATTCGAACATCAAGTCCACACGCTATGCGATGCCGGCGCCACCCGAATTTCTAGTACTATCCAAAAAAGAAGTATCATTAGAATTTGTAGGAGTTTTACCCCGAAGCAAAGTTTAATTTGGCGAATTTGTCCATCCAAGGCAAGGTAGATCGAAGCCCTGCTTGTGTTGGAAATACCTGCTATTCAAGAGTTTGCGCTGCAAGACACCAACTAGCGTTAACCTGTGAGGCAGATCAGCCGAGTTGTAGGGGCAATGTGCGTAGGAAGGGTTAGGCAGGCACCGGCTTGTCTCACTGGTAACCGT
>JAKVBZ010000123.1 GCA_022448645.1 Pirellulaceae bacterium | reverse complement strand
CGAAGATTTTTTACCTGGAGTTTTGCATCGCTTGGCGCTTGGTGAAGACGTAGCTGCGGAATTGCTCCAAGCCCGCAACGAAGAGGCTCGACAATTTCAACATGATTTGATCCAAGCCAGTGCGGATGCGCAAGAAACCGTGATTGCGATTCCGGCGTCCCTTGCACCGCAATCTTTGCCTGAACGTTTGGCGTTGAGAGAGGTGTGGAGGACGTCTGAACTGAATGCTCCGGGCAATGTTGTCATGGTTCGAGAGGGAACCGACATTCGACTTGCCGTCAATGAAAATGGACGAGCGGTTGTGGAACTTGATTTACAAGGCAATCTTGTGGAACGTTTTAACTTGGACCTTCCGGCGGACGGAAGAGTCACTTACCTGCGTCCGTCGTACGATAGTGATGGCCAGCGGTATGTTGTGGGTGGAAGCAGTTTGGCACCACAAATTTATGGATTCAATCAACGTTGGGAAACCGTTTTGCGCTATCCGGATGATGGCCAGCCCCATGAAGGCATTCAGGACGCTTTGTTATTTGATCTGACCGGAGACGGCACATTAGAAATGTTTGTGGGGTTTTGGGGGTTGGCTGGCATTCATTGTGTTGATCTTTTTAACGGCAAGAGGAAATGGGGCAATCGGGCGGCTCACTCAATCCTATCGCTCAACGCCACAGCTGCTGGTGAAGGGATGTTGTTAGCCACCAGCGCCCAAGGGCGAATTTTGCCGATTCGTCGCGATGGTCGAAACGATCGAGAGGTGGCAGTGGATTCGCGTTCCATCTACCATCTTGCCGCGACCGAGACGGTCGCTGGCAAGCCTGTTTATTGTGGCTTGGCCTTTACGGACGAACGGACCCATATGGCGATTGGCATTGACGAGAAATTTCACGCACAATGGACGCATGCTCTTACAGCAGGGATGCATCAAACGCCCGTGCGTCCTCTGATGTCTGGGAATATTCTCGACGGGGGACCGTATTGGATGATTCCCGGAGCAGATGGATCGGTGCACATTGTCAGTGCGGATGGAACGTTTCAAGACGTTTTTAACACGGGAGTGGCCATTCGAGGTTTGGCGGCATTTCGAATCGAAGAAGACTCATGGTTGGTGGTGTCGACGGAAGAAAGTGTCACAGGGTATGTGATGACCCTACCCGCTACAGAATAAACTTGCTTAAGTCTTCGTCTTCGGCGACATCCTTAAGTCGCTCGGCGACATAGCCCGCATTGATTTCTACTTTTCCCATATTCATTTCAGGCGCTTCGAAGCTCAAGTCCTCCAATAATCTTTCCATCATCGTATACAATCGACGTGCGCCGATATTTTGAGATGACTGGTTTACCTGAAAAGCGAACGCGGCGAGTGCTTCGACGGCGTCCGTAGTAAAATTCAGTTGGACCGATTCGGTTCCTAGCAATGCCGTGTATTGTTTAGTGAGTGCATTTTTCGGTTCAGCTAAGATGCGAACGAAATCTTCGATGGTCAAATCCGTCAGTTCCACACGGATTGGGAATCGTCCTTGTAATTCAGGCATTAATTCACTAGGACGAGTGTGATGAAAGGCTCCTGCGGCTACGAATAAAATATGGTCGGTTTGGACGTAGCCGTATCGTGTTTGTATCGTGGTTCCCTCGACGATAGGTAACAGGTCGCGCTGAACTCCCTGACGCGAGACGTCTGCATTTTTGGAGTCACCGGCTACTACCTTGTCAATTTCGTCGATAAAGACAATGCCAAGGTCTTGCGCCAAGGCAATGGCTGCGGCATTGATTTTGTCGAGATCCAGTAACGCTTCGCATTCCTGGTCGAACAGAACGTCGCGAGCTTCGCGGACAGCCAACTCACGTTGCGTTGACTTATTCGGCATGATTTTTTCAAACATGCCTTGGATGTCCATATCCATTTGTTCCATGCCGACGCCGCCCAGCATGACTGGCGCTGTCTTTTGTTCGACGGTGAATTCGACCATGCGTTGATCGAGTTCACCCGTACGGAGCATGGCGCGCATTTTTTCTCGCGTCCGTTCGTACTGTTCAGCGCTATTGGTTCCGTCAACATTGACATCGACACTCAACGGAGGCGGACAAAGTAGGTCGAGCAAACGCTGTTCCACACGTTCTTTGGCCTGAGACTCGACGTTCTGACGTTCTTGTTGACGGACGAGGCCGATAGCGTTTTCCACTAGCTCGCGAATCATACTCTCGACATCGCGGCCATAGTAACCAACTTCGGTATATTTGGTGGCTTCCACTTTGATAAAGGGGGCACCTGTTAACTTAGCTAGACGGCGGGCGATCTCGGTCTTTCCAACGCCTGTTGGCCCGATCATCATGATGTTTTTAGGAGCGATTTCCTGGCGTATATCTTCAGGCAATTGCTGGCGACGCCACCGGTTTCGTACTGCAATCGCCACGGCGCGCTTGGCTTTATCCTGGCCAACAATGTGGCGATCGAGTTCTGCCACGATTTGACGAGGCGAAAGGTCAGAGCGATCTGCGTTGAGGCTAGTCGTCAATGGTGGCACTCTAGTTCCTCCACAACAATTTTGTCGTTCGTATACACGTCGATGCCGGCTGCGATCTGCAGACTGCGGCGTACGATTTCGGCCGTTGAAAGTTCAGAGTGAGCAACGAGCGCTCTTGCGGCCGCCACTGCGAAATCTCCTCCGGATCCTATGCCGAGAATTCCGTCTGTCGGCTGAATGACATCTCCAGTCCCTCCGAGAAGTAACGTGTGGGATTCGTCGAGTACGATCATGAGTGCCTCCAGGCGTCGTAGGGCTCTGTCCATTCGCCATTGTTTTGCCAGTTCCGTGGCAGCTCTAGGGAGATTGGCAGGATAGTCCTTAAGCTTTGCTTCAAAACGTTCTAGAAGCGCGAAAGCATCGGCGCTGGCACCCGCGAATCCACACAGGACCTTGCCTTCCGCTAAAGGCCGAATCTTGACAGCATCGGACTTCATAATGGTCTGATTTAGGGACACTTGGCCATCGCCACCGATGGCTACCCTGTCCTTGTGCCTTACAGTCAAAATGGTGGTAGATCGAAACATCGTTGAAATCCTGCCCGACGTTTCCCGGGCGAGATGCGTTCAGGGTGGTTTGAAAAAATTACTCATTTTGTGAACGGTGATTGTCACTATTGTGGCGAAATCTCTGATCGATCTCCAGGGGCCTCCTCCCTGGTGGGGGCCCTCGTTTTGAGGTATGTTGCTGGCGTGAGTTGTGGCAGACCTCTAATGGTGTGCCACGGCTTGAGGACAGATTCGATGTAGTGTAGGAACCCCGTTTCTTTCTGGGGTGTTTTCTAGCAGTACCGGACGGCTGGCACCCTTTCGTTACAAAGTCAAACAGGTGGTGCCTGCGCCGTTCTCCTTCAAAATTTGGGCTCGTTGAAGTTAGCCGAAGTAGAAGAATAGGTATATTCTAAGAATTCGAGGATTAAAAAACGGCCTATGTTGCGAAGTCAAGAGTTAATGTCTGCCGAAGATTCTGCGTTGCTTGTCGTGGACGTTCAAGGCAAATTGATCGGGCACATTCCGAATCATCAGACAATTATTTGGAATGCAAGGCGTCTGTTGGATGGAGGGCAGGTGCTCGGAGTTCGTGCGGTAGCCACGGAACAGTACCCTCAAGGTTTGGGGGGAACCGTAACCGAGTTGGCAGAACGCTTGGGGGAAATTCCTTCGAAAATGACATTTAGCTGTGGCTCTTGTGAATCGATCTTTGAGCAACTTGCGTCAGCAAATATTTGCAAATTGCTGGTTGTTGGTATCGAAGCCCATGTGTGTGTTCAGCAAACCGTATTGGATCTATTGGCGAACGGATTTCGTGCTTATGTGGCTGTGGATGCAGTAGGGTCACGCTTTGAGTTAGATTGTGAGACCGCTTTGCGACGAATGGAAGCTGCCGGAGCAACACTGACAACGACAGAGTCAGCACTTTTTGAGTGGTGTGCTGTGGCGGGTACTCCTGAATTCAAATCCATTAGCCAACTAGTTCGCGAATCACCGCCAGGCGATTGACATGCCGGAACATTTTCATATTCTGGTAGACTCGCTCAGGTTTAGCTGTCCGACGTAGTGTCGTTTGTGAACGGGACGGGGTGTGAACTAGAGACTCACTCTAAAAAAATCACTCGAATCAAAAAGAACATTAAATATGACAACGAGCACACCATTGAATCCTCCCATTCGAACACTGATGGGACCCGGTCCTAGCGATATCCATCCCCGTGTATTGGAAGCCCTTGCTAAGCCGACGATTGGGCATTTGGATCCGTACTACCTGGAAGTCATGGACCAGTTGCAGTCCATGTTGCGTCGATTGTTTCAAACGCAGAACGCAATGACGTTTGCCATTAGCGCTACCGGATCGGCAGGAATGGAAGCCACGGTGGTGAATCTTATTGAGCCGGGTGACGGGATGTTGATAGGTGTCAACGGTGTCTTTGGGACCAGGATGGCTGATGTTGCTGGACGAGCTGGTGCTAACGTGACGACTGTGGAAAAACCTTGGGGAGAAGTCTTTACGGTAGACGATTTCAAAGACGTTTTGGCTCGAGAAAAACCCAAAGTGGTGGGTGTTGTGATGGCCGAAACTTCTACCGGCGCATCGCAGCCCATTCAAGAAATATCGGAGCTGGTTCATGAAGCTGGAGCCATGTTGCTGGTGGATGCTGTTACATCTTTGGGAGGGATGCCAGTCGAAACCGATGCATGGCAAGTCGATGCGATCTATTCCGGGTCTCAGAAATGTCTGAGCTGTCCTCCTGGTTTGGCTCCCGTTTCGTTTAGCTCTCGAGCTGTCGAAGCGGCGTTGAATCGACGGGAAAAGGTGCAAAGTTGGTATCTTGATATTTCGATGTTGGCCTCCTATTGGGGAGATGAACGTGTTTATCACCATACCGCTCCGATCAATATGACCTATGCGCTCTATGAAGCGGTGCGTCTTGTTCTGGATGAGGGGTTAGAGAACTGCTTTCAGCGACATGCTCTGAATCACCGAGCCTTGAAAAATGGTTTGGCGGCAATCGGAATGGAATACGCTGCACAAGAGGGCCATCAATTACCTATGCTCAATGCCGTACACATTCCTGACGGAGTGGACGATGCCAGCGTGCGGAAAAACCTGTTGCAGCGTTTTGGGATTGAGATCGGGGCGGGACTCGGGGCCTTCAAAGGTAAAGTTTGGCGAATAGGATTAATGGGATACGCCAGCCGTCCTGCCAATGTACTTTTGCTGCTGGCGGCGTTAGAACAGCTGTTGAGCGAACAGGGATATACCTTCAACCCTGGGGCCGGCATCGCCGCCGCAAATCAAACCTATCAATCTGCAAGAAATGGGTAGTTTGGGGCTACTGGGATTGTTTGTTTGATAGCCGCGTGTGGTATCCCCTGGTGGTTAACTTTGGGTAAACGGCGAGAAACAACAAGCCAATTCAATCTGCTAACAGGATTTGGCGTTGACATGGCGATTGGTCCGCCACTTGCATTATCTTGCGCCAAAGCTATGATGACGCGAAACGATAGCATCGTTCCTGCGGACGGGATTCACGCGTTTGACGAATAATGTCGACGAATAACGTCCTCGTTCTTTCCTCATAGAATAAATTTTACCGTAAATCACACTACTGTCTGAGATCAGGAATGATTCTTGTCTTAGGCTCCTATGATTCGGCGAAACGACTGAAAGTAGGTGGAAGGCGGCAACGTTTTTCAATGGCAGCGTACTTTGATTTTTGTTGGTCAGTGCGCACGCACCGGAGTCTCGATGCTAGTATTGAGTCGTAAAGTTGGTGAAAGGATCTGGATTGGTGAGGAGATCTCGGTGACCGTCGTCCGCTTGGCGGGTGGTGCGGTTCGCTTGGGTATCAACGCACCTGACGGTCTTCCCGTAGTTCGAGAAGAATTGAAGCAGCAAATCGATGCGGAACAGTCCGTGTCGGACGAGATCGTCGACTAGCTGAGTTCTTCTGAAGCAGGCCAGATCACGCCGGGCGTTATGATTTCTTGTCGGCCAAAAAATTCTTTTGGCTAACCCGAGAATATTGTCTTTTATCTCTGCGGACTACCGAAAATGGTCTTTCAGAATGAATTTGGGTAGTGGGTTCCGTCTCATCTGAATGTAGAGAGCTACGGGTTCGATTTTTCTGGTTTCGTAGCCAATCGTGGAGAAACTAAGATTTGGTCTGATGGCCTCAAGTCAATTTCGATGTTGGGGTCCAGCTTTTCGAAAGTGCCCGTTTGTTGCAGATACTCGACGAGTCGTTTGACTTTATTCTCCGTGGAAACTTCATGTTTCGCTTCGTCACCGGGGGCACTTCCCCAGATCACACGGTGATTCTGTCGAGTGTACAACAGGAACAGTCCGGGAACTGGATAGTTTAAGGACAGGGAATCTGTTTCATGCGAAATGGCGTAGAGATTCAAATCTCGCCAAACAGTTCCAAACGCAGCCGCGATTTTTGCGGCACCCATCACACGCGGATCATCCCAAGATTGGTTGATCAATGTTCCAGGAGGCAGCGAAGCGTCGACTTCAATGCGGGGGTACCATTGGACAGCAGAGACGACGACGTCTACGGGAAGCAGTTGGGCGTCAGCATCAACAGGAAAGTGCCCGCCTGGGACTTTGACAAAACCCGCTGGTTGGCGATACGTGAGAATGACTTCGACAAGGCCATCTGCGTGTTTTGTGACGTGGTCTACTTGCTTGACCCAAGGGTGTAGTTCAAAAGCGTCGGCGATACGTTTGGTGACATCTGTGTCGAGAAGTGAGATCTCGTCCAATCCTCCGTCACGAATGACGGCATCGACGATGTCATTCTCGATCCAATTCGGTTTTGGGGGAGTGACCTGGTATTCTGCCTTCAAGCGATTTAGGTTCCGGATGTGGTCTTGTTGGCTTTGCCAGATCCATTTACCACCGAAGCTCACGCCCACGAGCAACAGTATCAATGAAAAGACCACCCAGGTTCGAGACGCTGTCAGTCGTTGCCAGGCAGTTGCATCGGTGTTCGATGGATGCTCAGATTTTTTGGGCACGGCAATCCTCCCTGATCCCTCGTGGCCGACTACCAAACTTCCAAATCCCGCTCGAGTTCCACGCCTAGTGTTTCAGAAACACGTTGTCGCATTAATTCGGCAAGTTGCAACACATCTTCTGATGAGGCGCCCGGGTGAGCCACGACGTAGTTTCCATTGCGTTCACTCACTTCGGCCATTCCGACTTTGGCACCGCGCAGACCGGCTTGATCAACAAGATCTGCGGCACGGAGCCCTTGTGGGTTTTTGAAGATCCGGGCAGCAAATTGATCCACAGTAGGTTGTTTGGATTTAGTGACGATCCAAAGCTTCTGCATGCGTTTGGTAAGTTCGTCGGCGGATTCTCGTTCCAGCAGGAACTCAGCTTCCAAGATGACGAGTTCGTTCAAGCTGCTCTTTCCGTGAGAAAACTGTAAATCGTCTCGTTGACGCCGAACGATCTCACCAGTACGCGTCATGGTGGTCGCTGAGTGTGTCCACGGTCCAATGTCGGCATGTTGCCGGCCGGAGTTGCCGTGCAGCGCGCCGCCAACCGTTCCCGGTATCCCAACCAAAGGTTCTAAGCCCGCCAGTCCTTCTCGAACCGCACTAGAAATCACATGCGACAACGCGGCCCCGCCACCCGCTAGGACGATGTTTTCCTGCACGGTGATCTGACAAAACGCGGGTGCATCCAAACGTATGACGACCCCATCAACGCCGTCTTCACGTACTAACAGATTGGAACCACCTCCGAGCAACCGGATAGGTACTTCTCCCTCACGGCAACGAGTTACCAAGGTTGCCAGTTCGTTCTGCGTTGTTGGTTCGGCGAAAAACTTGGCCACTCCGCCCATACGTAACCACGTATGACGAGCCATTGGTTCGTCTTCGCGAATGATATGCTCAATTCCGCTAAATATACTCATGGTACTTGCGATAATACGGCTCTCCCCGGAATCCTGTCAATGTGAAGACGTCTCAGAATTAGTATCATTTACCGTCTGGTTGACAAGATAGGTTGCTTGTCACCAGCATAAAGGCCTGTGGCTGGCAGTGATGGCATCGCCCTAGTTTTGAGTCAGGCTGGGCTGGAGACTACCGACAAACCAATTTGAACCGCCCTGGATTTGTGAAAAGTACGAATAAAATGCAAGCAGAAGTGATTTCGATCGGCGATGAATTGACCAGTGGGGAACGACTGGATACCAACAGCCAGTGGCTGAGCCAGCAGCTGGCAGAGCTGGGAATTCGAGTGTTGTACCACACCACGGTGGGCGACGATTTGGACGCCAACGTGGAAGTTTTTCAATCGGCAATGAACCGGGCGGATATTATTGTGGCGACCGGTGGGTTGGGACCCACTGCCGACGATCTCACCCGGCCTGCTATGGCGAAAGCGACTGGGAGACGCTTGGAGTTGGATGAGGCGGCACTCGGGACGATCGAACAACGATTCGCACGTCATGGACGGAAGATGCCCAAGCAGAACGAGTCTCAAGCCTACTTTCCTGTCGGAAGTCGGATCATTCCAAATCCAGACGGTACGGCTCCTGGTATCGATGTGGAATTCTCTCGCCCAGGACGACCTCCGTCCAGGACGTTCGCCCTTCCTGGTGTTCCTGCTGAAATGCGTGAAATGTGGCATGCTTCAGTTAGGCCCTCGATCGAAGCACTGCTAGGTTCGGAACGGCGTGTCATTTGTCATCGAGTGATCAAGTGTTTCGGTGTGGGAGAAAGTCACTTGGAAGAGATGCTTCCTGATATCATTCGCCGGGGGCGCCGTCCATCCGTGGGCATTACTGTTCACAAAGCAACGATCTCACTTCGTATCACAGCCGATGCACCCTCTTACGAAGAGGCTATGATCCAGATGGAACCGACCGTCGTCATGATTCGGGATACATTGGGCCCCCTGGTTTTTGGAGAAGGCGACGAAGAGTTGGAACATGCCGTTTACCGCTTGTTGTCTCAATACCAAATGTCTGTGGCCATTGGAGAATCTGGGACGCTTGGTCTGGTAGCGGAACGACTAGGGAGTTTGCCAGGTGTCGAGACCGTTTTTCGGGGTGCGACGGTTGTTGCTGACCAAGCCGAATGGAACACGGCAGACCTGCGAACTCCGACGGGTGTCGAACAGCTTGCCGAGAAAGTCCGCTGTGACTTTCAGTCAGATCTGGGCCTGGCAGTCGGTAGATTTCCCCAAGAAGAAGGAGCGGGCGACGAATATTATTTGGCGTTGGCGACTTCACAAGGCAGCCAAAGCAAAGCTTGTCGCTTTGCCGGTCATCCAGACATTCGCCGAGATCGTAGTGCCAAGCAAGCACTCGACCTGTTGCGCACCTGGTTGTACGACCGAGAATAAGCTGGCCAGCCACCGAAGTGCAACACGCGGCAAATCGTTGAGGAGCATTTGCCATGGCGAGAGAATTCCACATCGATACCTGGGGGCAACGGCATGGATGGGATGGCTTGTCGCAGGCTTGAGCTCGCTGGTCGCTATCTTGATGGTGTTGGGATGTGGACGCCCACTACCGTAGGAATTCGAAAACTGGCGCATGGAAACCATGGGCTAGGATGGTTCTCGATGGCATGTGGGCTTCTTGGGCTGTTCGGGTTGATCCCCGCCATGAGCCTTATTCTGTTCGGTTTGGCCATTGTTACGGGGCATTCGAGATCAGCGGTTGAGTGTCGCCACGGAAGACTTTACGCGCGAGAATAGTTTTTTTGTTTTTTGGGCCCCCGCCGTCGCTCTGTCGACGACATCGCTTCGCTTCAAGTCGTTGCGACTCTGGGACGTGATCGTGAAGATTCACAGGAGATTCTGATTCGTCAGGATTTGGCTGATGCCCGCTTTTCGCTGTTGGCGAGAGGTGTGTGCGTCAAAGACTTGCTGGTAGCGGTAGGATACCCATAAGCTCTTTTATGGGAGTTGGCCAGACGAGTTGCTCTGCGTGTCGATGTTCAGGTCTTTTATGTTGAGATCCCAGGTGTGGAGCGAGCATACACACCATCGAGCAGTGTCCGTCAGCCTCTCGTGCACGTGGTGGATGCTGTCGAGGAAAAGGAAGTTGATGAAAGTGCTCGAGAGGACTCCGAATGTGAAAGTGTTCCGCGCCCAGCAACGTGAGTGGAAGTCAGGCTGATTTGCAAGACATTCGTTGTGATCCTTCCGGAATGACGATCAATCATCGGTCTGTCCAGGAACTACAGTGCTTTCCCAAGAAGACCGTAAGTATGGACTTCTGAGTCGGCCGGAGGATCGGGGAATTGAATGGATTGCAGCGCTTTTGCGAGTGACGTTGGAAATCCGACAACGCGATGGGGCGGAATTGTAATTGACAATTTCAAGCTGAGCGTCGATAACGAAGTCAGAAGTGCCCGTTTTGCATGTATCAAACGGATGTCTGTCTTGGACGATTTTTTATGTCGGTCGAACACTCTTCAGAAATAACGGATGACACAGAATTGAATCCGTCAGCTGGCGTGAAGTATCACGGTGGAGCTGTCGAGCAAGATCGAAAGTCGTCTTCTTCTAAGTCGCTGTCCGGTCTAATTTGGTTGCTCTGTGGTCTCTTAGTTGTTTGGGCGCTGCGGTATGTCGTTCCGTATTATGTCGAAGAAGTGAATTATGCCGCAGCACGTGGCCGACAGCGTGCCGAAGTCGAAATCGCTACCGATGGTTTACATGAGGTTGGGCTAAGTAGTTTGTCGATTGCGTACCAACTTGTTTCGAAACGAGTGGGTCCAAGTGTGGTGTATATTGACACGATGAAGTCCGCCGCGCCGAATGTTCCTCGCGACGAATTCGGATTTCTGTTTGGGCAGAAAGGTTTTCGCTCGAGAAATCAAGGGTCTGGGATCATCATGGACGAGGAAGGATACACCCTTACGAATTATCATGTGATCGAACGGGCAACTTCCATCACTGTGGGATTGCCAGAAGGGCGTACCGTCCAAGCTCAGTTTATCGGAGGTGATTCGTTAACTGATTTGGCCCTAATCAAAATCGAAACGCCTGGACTTATCGCTGCCGAATGGGGAGACAGTGATACCTTGGAGGTTGGCTCGTTGGTGTGGGCCGTGGGGAGCCCTTTCGGATTCGAACAATCGATTACTGCTGGAATCCTTAGTGCCAAGAACCGGCCTGGGTTGGTCAGTCCTCATCAGCGATTCTTGCAGACAGACGCGGCCGTCAACCCCGGAAATAGTGGTGGTCCTTTGGTGGACGCCACAGGACGTGTCGTTGGCATCAATACTGCGATTCTTGGTGAGTCGTATCGGGGGATAAGTTTCGCTATTCCCAGCTCGATTGCTCGGGGGGTTTACGAAGACTTGAAGAGCCGAGGAATGGTCCCACGTGGCTGGTTGGGCGTCGCTTTAGAAGAGGTTCACTCCGAACGGGCCAAACGCTACGGCGTGACCGCTTCGGCGGGAGCCGTCGTCATGGGGGTTTTTGACGATTCGCCTGCTATGAAAGCAGGTATTCAGACAGGAGATGTGATCGTTCAGTGGGGGCCGGAAAACGTCGAATCCTGTGAAGTGCTGAGCATTCTTGTTGCCGAAACTCCGATCGGAACGGAAGTCGGCGTGGTCATTTTCCGTGACGGAATGCAACTGAAACTTCCCGTTGCGGTAGAGCTGCGGCCCCGTCAGATGGAAACTGTTCCCGTCGAAAAATAGTGGAACGGATCAGGAATTCATTTGGCCTCTGGTGACAGCAACGCCAGTGGATTCCAT
>JAKVBZ010000122.1 GCA_022448645.1 Pirellulaceae bacterium | reverse complement strand
CAGTGTCCTTTGGTGCGATCATTCTCGTAGTGGTGGCAAGCGCTGTGATTAGGAATATGACCCATTATGCTAGGTCACGATGGGCCATATTTCTTTCGCACCGATATCCAAGTGAGCTAAAAATCCTTTCAAACAACGCTGGTCAAAAAATAATTGAAGAAACTCGTCATCGGAGTTTTCCATCATTGGATCACCAACCGCGTT
Organism: Pirellulaceae bacterium; assembly: GCA_022448645.1. The sequence goes on along the minus strand of JAKVBZ010000122.1, from coordinate 11,589 downwards.
GCCACCTTACCTAGTACCTCAAAAAAAATGGAGTAAAAAGAGTTATGAGTTTGTCTATGGCAATTTTCTACGGCTCAAGCACAGGCAATACACAGCTGGCAGCTGAAAAAATTAAAGAACAAATGGGAGATTGGGTTTCGCTTGTCGAGGATGTCGCGTCAGCCGAGCCGGCGACTCTCGAACGCTTTGACATGTTGTTTTTCGGAGTGTCCACCTGGAATATTGGTGAGATGCAGGACGACTGGGACGATTTCATTCCCAAGATGGAAGGTTTGGATCTGACTGGCAAAAAAATTGCGTTTTTCGCAATGGGAGACGCGGCAGGCTATCCCTACAACTTTCTCGATGCGATGGGCGAGCTGTGGGAGACAGTGCAGAAACTCGGTAGTCCTGAACTGGTTGGTGTTTGGCCGACCGAATCATATGAATTCGAGGAGTCGCGTGCGATGTACGACGAAAATCATTTTCTTGGTTTGGCACTTGATGACGACAACGAAGCGGACCTTACAGACGAACGAATAAAGACCTGGCTGCTAAAGGTGATGCAGGAAATAGGATTGCTTGAGTCTGTGTAAGGAATACCTCATACAACAAATGGATGTACGATGGAAAATAAGGAAATTTGCCTAAGCCGTGCTGCAGAGCTGATTTCTAATGAACACTTCACCGAAGCGCTCTGTGAGCTGCGTGAACTAGACCCAAACTGGGATAACGGCCCTGTAGTGGAGATGCGGGGGTTGGCTTATTTTGGAATCGCCGATTATGAGCAGGCGACAACGGCGTTAGAGACAGCCTCGCTACTGATTCCATTGGGCATTGAAGCACAGTGTCGCTTGGCAGACTGCTATATGAGGAGCCGTCGACGAGAAGTGGCCAGCGTCATCTACGTGCATTTAGCCTGCCTTGAAGCGCTGCCGGAAGTTGTGACTGAAGAAGTTGCCGGAGGGCTTTCCAGGCTCGGCAAAAACAAAATGTCTTTGCAGTTTTGTCGTGCACAACTAAAACGCTTTAAAGTTAATCACAAACTGTCTTCTGTTGCTGCCGAATCCATGCGGCGAATGGATTATCCAGATGAAGAAATCCTGGTATTTGCCTATCAAGCATATCAGCTCTATCCTTCCAACGTGTCATACCGAATCGTGTTTGCAACTCACTTGGTACGTTGTAATCGTATGGATGAGGCATCTAAGGTTCTTCACGAACTTGATCTTGACGAACTTCAGTGTGTTGCCTCGCTACAACGAGTGTGTGCTATTTTTCAGTCACTAAACGATCCAGAGGGAGTTCGCTGTTGCCGAGATCGCTTGACAAAGATCGGCTATGAAGTCAGCACCACCTACCGACCTCCGAAGGAAAAAGAGTAAACTTAAAAGATCTCAACTAAACAAAGTAAGGTACTGCGATCTGGGCAATCGAACATCGCAATACAACGTTGCTGGTTCGGCATTATGTGGCCGGTCCGCGACAACTCGTCAATACTAACCGTTAACCGAAACCAAGGATCTCCTCCGTGAATACTCTACCGTTGTTTCTCGGTGGCCACCGACTGTTTTTCGCTCCTATTTTCGTATGATGGCCTGGTTGTCTGGCATTCGAGAGTTTTTGTAGGCTTACAAATACTGAACTTGATGATGAACAGCACATTGTATGAAACGACTAAGATTATTATTCGATGAAGATTATTATTTCAAACGGCAACGTTACGCGTGACACCGCCATGAAGAATGACTTGGTGTGTTTTAAGGAAGGGTAAGCGATTTCTGCCAGGTTCCGCAAAATAGGCCGTACTGACGAAGCCTGTTCAACGCTTCGAGAAATCGTGAATCGCGTGACACAAAATAAAATTACGTGTACTAAGCGTTGGCAGAAAACGCTAAAATCCGAGTCAGCACGTTGGTAAGTTTATTAGTTTGAGAGTTTGTTTTTTCAAGGCATCATGTGCCATCTTTGTAAATCATACAGGAGTTTTCAACATGACAACCGTCACGAAAGATATTCAAGCGTTAACGGCAAAGGCCTTCACGACACCTGCCAAGTTTACAGACTTTTGCAACAACGGTGGCCGGCCATTGGGTGGCATCATTGGAGGTAAGAGTGTTGCTGGATCCATGAATGTGACTTTCGAAACGACAGACCCGGGATCTCAGGAAGTCCTTGCTACCGTCTGCGAGATGGGCGAGGCAGAAGTGTCCCTGGCGGTCGACACGGCAATGCAGGCTTTTCACAGTTCCCACGCACAAAGCTGGCGTGACCTACCCGTTGAAGAAAAGATTGCGCTGATAAATAAACTCGTCGAATTGTGCGAGCGTGACCGTGATGTATTTCTGGCGTGCGAAATTCGAGATGGCGGCAAGGTGTCCGAGTTGGCCGAGGGTGACTTTGCACAGATTCGTGCCTGTGCCGAGTACTTCAGTGGAGTTGCTAAGAATATCCCGATGGGTGATGGCCCAGCGATGGATATCAGCGACGGTATGAAGGGCTACGCCTATCGTGAGCCTTGGGGGGTCGTCGCGGGAATCATTCCGTGGAACTATCCGATCGTACTTACCTCGTGGTTCATGTTCCCCGCGCTACTGTCAGGTAACACCATCATCATCAAACCGGCCGAAGACACGCCCTTGTCAGCCCTTTACATAGGCAAGCTTGCAGAAGAAGCGGGCTTCCCGCCAGGCGTCATCAACATATTGCCGGGACGCGGTGAGATCACGGGCCAATGCATGGCTGAGAATCCGGGCATCCGCTATATCGCCTTTACGGGTTCTCCTGGAGTTGGCCAGTCGATCCTGCGAACGTGTGATCGACACGGTACACGGATGAAACGTGAGATGGGTGGTAACGGATCGGCAATCGTTCTCGACGACGCCGATCCCGCGGTTGTCGGTCGTCTTGTTGGCCGTTATACCAATCAGCATTACGGTCAAACGTGCTGCACGATTCACCGGATCTTCGTTGATCACAGGATGGCTGACGACTTCGTCGAAGCTCAGCGGGACTTCTTCTCGAACTTGAAAATCGGCTATCAATCAGACGAAGGTACGCAGCTAGGGGCCGTTGTGAATCCAACACAGTATCGTCGTATTTTGCAAGCTCAGCAGGAAACGGTGGCTCGTGGTGGTCAGGTGATTCTCGAAGGTGGTAAGGCAGAAGTGAGTGGCAAAGATGGATATTACTTGAAGCCTGCACTTTATCGCACCAAGCCGGGTGTCGACTGCAATCCGCAGGAGGTTTTCCACGCTTTTGCCACCATCTGTCCAGTCAGTTCTCCGGAAGAAGCATTGCAGCTTGCCAACAATTCGCCGTATGGTCTCGGTGCAAGTGTTTGGACCAAGGACGTCGAACGTGGCATCGCTCTCGCCAAACAGTTCCGTGACGGCACTTGCCAAGTCAACTGCCACAATTCTATCGCATACGGTCTTCCTTATGGTGGTCAGGGTATTTCCGGAGGCCCCGGTGGTGGCGTTAACTGCGAAGATACGTTTATGGATTACACACAAGTAAAGGCCGTTTATGTCAACGAGTATCCGGGATAAGCTTAGAAGTACGAGATATTTGTTTTGAAATGGTTGTTTTCAGTTGTGCATTTGCGGCCTGAATAGGGCAGCTGCAGTGCTGAGAACGTTTCGGCCTTAGGAGTATATTCGATGATGATCCGTATCCTTATCGCTATCGTATTTGGCGCAACTTCGTTTACTCTCACGGCCGCCGAGGTCGTGAACGTCTATTCGGCTCGCCACTACGATACCGACGATACCATTTACAGCGAGTTTGAAAAACGGACGGGGATTGAAGTAAAGCTGATTGAGGGCAAATCCGACGCCTTACTTCAACGCTTGAAGCGTGAGGGCAAGCGAAGCCCGGCCGATGTGTTTATTACGGTAGATGCAGGACGACTGTACCACGCAGAACAACAGGGCGTATTCCAGCCCGTCACGTCTAAGATTTTGGAGGAACGAATTCCTAGTAACTTGCGACACCCTGACGGATTGTGGTTCGCATTGACGAAGCGGGCGCGGATCATCCTACGGTCCAAAGATCGCGTCAAGGAGGGTGAGATCATGAGTTATGAAGACCTTGCCAAGCCGGAGTGGAAGGGACGCGTGCTGATCCGTAGCTCGTCGAACGTTTACAACCAGTCATTGGTTGGTGCGATCATTGATGCGCATGGCGAGGCGGATGCAGAGAAGTGGTGTCAGCACTTAGTCGCCAACATGGCTCGTAAGCCGCAGGGCGGAGACCGCGATCAGATTAAAGGCGTGGCCGCCGGCGAAGCGGATGTAGCGGTTGCTAACTCCTATTACTATGCCCGGATGCTGGGAGGTACACCGGAGGAGAAGGCTGCTGCTGCGAAGGTCGAGGTGGTCTTTCCCAACCAGAAGAATCGCGGTACGCACGTCAATATTTCAGGGATTGGTGTTGTGAAGACCGCGCCCAACAAGGCGAACGCCGTCAAATTCATCGAGTACCTTACCAGCGACAAGGCACAAGAAGTCTTTGCAGCTGGTAACAACGAATATCCGGTGGTCAAAGGTGCCGCAACAGTGCCTGTGCTGGAAAGTTTTGGAGACTTCAAGGAAGACATCCTGAATCCGGCAATTTTCGGCAAGAACAACCAGGCTGCCATTCAAATGATGGATCGAGCCGGTTGGCGCTAGTTTTTCGAGTCAGGAAGGGTATCGAATGTGAAATCGCTGTGGCCAGTGGTTTGCCTTTTGATCGCAGCGATCGTCGCCGGACCGCTGGTTGAGATTTTACTGAATCTTGGCAGGTCGTCAGATGGAATGTGGCAGCACCTGGCCGATACCGTCCTGGTAGGATACGTCTGTAACACGGTCTGGTTAGCGATTGGTGTTTCGATCGGGACGCTGTTGATTGGTGTTTCGACGGCCTGGGTGGTCACCATGTGTCGTTTTCCAGGCCAATCGATACTACGTTGGGCGTTGCTGCTGCCGCTGGCCATACCAACCTACTTATTGGCCTACGCTACAACAGATCTGTTGCAGTTTAGCGGCCCCATTCAATCGACACTTCGAGACATGTTTGGATGGACGAGTGCGCAGGATTACTGGTTTCCGGACGTTCGTTCTCTCCCCGGTGCCACCTGTATTCTCACCCTTGGATTCTATCCTTATGTCTATTTGGCGGCACGCGCGGGCTTCATTGAGCAGTCGATGTGTGCGCTTGAGGCAAGCCGAACGTTGGGAGCGGGACCGTGGAGAAGCTTCTATGGCGTGGCCCTCCCGCTCGCTCGGCCCTCCATCGTCGCCGGACTTTCATTGGTCCTAATGGAGACTTTCGCAGAATTCGGTGCGGTGGATTTTTGCGCTGTCGACACCTTTGCGACCGGAATCTATCGTACCTGGGCCAGTCTGGGATCGTTGGTTGCTGCGGCACAACTTTCCGCGTGTCTGCTGGGTGTAGTTGTCTTGCTGCTGATCGTCGAATCCAAGGCTCGCGGTCGCGCAAAATTTTATCATGCGACAACCCGGTATCGCGAATTAAAACCGTGGCAGTTACACGGCAGCCGAGCCGCCATCGCCATGCTGGTCTGCTCAGCCCCAGTTGTGCTAGGGTTCCTCATTCCAGCAAGTGTCTTTATTTGGATGAGTATCCACCATGGTGACCGACGGGGGCATGAGCTGATCGTTGAACTCGGTACGAACAGCGTTCTGCTTGCCAGCATCGCAGCTGGAGTGGCGACGTGCCTAAGCCTTGTTGTGGGGTATGCACGCCGCGTCCATCCTACAAGGGTGGTATGCGCGGCCACAGGTGTTACGGGCGTTGGCTATGCAGTTCCCGGCGGGGTCATCGCGATTGGGGTGATGAGCTGTGCGTGGTGGTTAGAAGATGGCATCAACAACTTTACTGAGCAACGTTTTGATTGGTCACCGGGTTTGTTTATCAGCGGAACGATCATGGCCATGCTGCTGGGGTACCAAACCCGATTTCTGGCCGTCTCATTAGGCTTAATCCGTACAGGTCTTGCGCGCATTAGGCCGTCGATGGACGAGGCGGCACGCACATTGGGGGCTTCCAGCGGACGGATTCTGATCCAAGTACACACTCCCATGATTCGCAGTAGTGTGATGTGCGCCGCGATTTTGGTATTTGTCGATGTGCTCAAAGAACTGCCAGCGACTTTGATCTTGCGACCGTTCAATTTCGACACGTTGGCTGTACGTGTATATCAACTAGCATCCGATGAACGACTTGCCGAAGCATCAACCGGTGCGTTGGCGATCATCGTTGTCGGATTGATTCCCATTGCGATCCTAGCAACGTTGCTCGACCGGCCGAGGACAAGTGAATCGAATGACTGACTCGAAAAGAACATCCAGGCTCGTCTTATCAGAGTTGTCACATTCCTATGGCAGCTTCGAGGCACTTAAACGGGTCAGCCTGGAACTCGCCGGCGGACAAGTACATTGTCTGGTGGGCCCCTCCGGCAGTGGCAAGTCAACTCTGTTGCGCTGCATCGCTGGTTTGGAAGTAGCTCAAGAAGGGACCATTGAGATCGCCGGCCAGCGAGTCCTGGACGGTAAGACGAACGTACCCACAGAACAACGGTCAGTCGGTTATATGTTTCAAGAATTTGCGCTATTTCCGCACATGACCGTAGCTCGAAATGTCATGTTCGGAATGACTGGCGTTCCGCGCACCGTCCGGCAACAACGCGCTTGCGAATTACTTGAGCGAGTAGGTATGGCAGAATCAGCCGAAGCGATGCCCCATATGCTGAGTGGTGGCCAGCAACAACGGGTGGCACTTGCTAGATCATTGGCACGTCAGCCTGCAGTCATGTTACTCGACGAACCCTTCTCTAGTCTTGACGTTACCCTGCGAGACGAAGTCCGCGAGATAACACTCCGTCTGCTCTGTGAGTCACACACCGTGACTATGATGGTAACGCATGACCCACAGGAAGCTCTTGTCTGCGGGGACGTCGTCTCGGTCATTCGTGGCGGTAGAATTGTGCAAACAGGGAGCCCGTTAGATTTATACGAACGTCCTGCCGACGAAGCTACTGCTCGAATGTTTGGCCCGATGAACATGATTCCGGTTAGTGGTGGCAATGGATCGCTCACATGTTGTCTAGGGCCCGTTTCTGATCAGTGGGCACTCTGTCACGAAAATAAAGTAGTCATGATCCGGCCCGAAGAACTTTTGCTTGAGATCAGGTCTGCTAACCAAGATTACGAGATTGACGGAGTGATCGTGCGCCAGCAACAAGACGCAGGCACCAGGCTGATCACCGTAGATACTGCCGAAGCCGGTCTGATTTGCGTACGCCAACTACTGCATCAAGACATAAAGGTCGGAGAGAATGTCGCGATTTGTCTACGAGGCCGTCGTTAGGAGCGGCTCGGCTCAAAGAACGCATGTGTAAAAATCCAGTGAATGGTTTCGACGAATCGACAAGAGTTCGCGGACTCTGGAGAGTGGTTTATATTGTTTTAGCCACACTGTTTTTCGTAATCGGTATGTTAGGCGTGGTGTTACCGGTCCTTCCCACGACTCCCTTCTTACTCTTGATGAGTTACTTCCTGATACGCTCGTCACCTTGGCTTTATAAACGCTTCATTCGACTGGCGATCATCGGGACACCTATTCGTGATTGGCGCGAAAAACGTAGTGTCCGCCGTCACGTCAAGATCGTCGCCTACGTGATGGTTCTGGGGGTCGTCGTGATGACGTTGTTATCAACACACATTGGTCTCCTAATCAAGGTGTCTACGCTATTCCTAGTGGCGGTCGGAATCGTGGTGATCTGGCGACTGCCAGTGCTTGACTGACGATGGCCCCGGATCTCAGCCATTGATTTTAGTGAGCCCGTCCAGGATGTCTGAGAATCCCTTTGCTGCTGGCCAGGACAAACCGTGTATTCTATTCCTTGGCGAGTTCCTCTGTAGATGTGCCCCAGCATTCTGTCTTAAAGACGGACGTCTGTAATTCAAGGTACTCTTCTTTTGACATTGATGGATCGAAGTTATCCAACACCTTCTGAGCCTGCGCACCGTCATTGGCCAGTAAGTCAACCGCCATCATCGCCAAGGTTTTTGCCGGAGCGACATATCCGGCATGGTGATCTGCAATGCACCAATTGGTCTGATGGTGTGTGCCTGCACCGCCTGTCATCATCGGGTGTAATACAGGCATGATTTGGCTTAGATCACCGGCATCCGTGGATCCTCCTGAATGGCGATAGTCCCGATATGCTTCGTCACCAAAGATGGTTCCCGCGTTGCGTTTGAAAATCTCGGATAGGATGGGGTCATTCCTCAATGGAAGGTTGCCTGGCACGGTTTCGACTTCAACCTGACAACCCATCGCAATGGCTGCTCCGTGCAGCGATCGGTCGACTTTAGCCGCAGCGTCTATGATGGCTTCTGGTGTCTTGGCTCGCACGTAGGTTTCCATGGTGACTTCGGCGGGGATGATATTTACTAAGTCTCCGCCTTTGGTAATGACCGGATGGACACGAACGCAATCAGCATCTGCAAATGTTTCTCGTTGAGCATTGATGGCACTCAGTGCAAGCTGTGCAGCATAAAGTGCGTTCACGCCCCGCTCTGGACAGACTCCTGCGTGGGATGCCTTGCCCACAAACCGAATGTTTTTGGCAAGGAAGCCGTTGCTCGACGGTGCTAATCCCATGCTGCCTGGTGATACGTCCGGGCTGGTTGAATGAATCATCATGGCGATGTCGATCGGGTCAAATTCGCCAAGCTTCACCAGTTCCTGTTTACCAGTCAGAAAAGAAGTGGCGCCCTGCTTCACCAAACCGATTCGGTAGTTGATCTCGACGTATTCTTCTGCGGGCACAGCGTAGAACACGATGTTTCCAGCCAGCTCTTTGGCAATCCCCGCCTGCGACAGTCCCATGGCAGCACCCAACATGCCAGCGATCTGCGCATTATGGCCACAAGCGTGAGCTGCGCCGGTTTCAGAGTTAGCACGTGGGTGCCCCGGAACCTGCAGTGCGTCCAATTCTCCCATCAAGGCGATCGTGGGACCAGGTTTCCCTCCCTTCAGCGTGGCCTTGACCCCAGTGATGGCCATCCCTTGATCGGGCGTCAAACCAAGCGACTGAAACTCGTCCTTCACTCGGTTGGAGGTATTGAATTCCTTAAATCCCAATTCCGGGTCATCCATGATCGACTCGCCGATATCAACGATCTGAACTTGTGACGCGTCGATCGCCTCACACACAGCTTGCTTCAGTTGACTCACGTCCATCTTCAAAAACTTTCTAATGATTACGAGAATGTTTGTGTCAGGCTGTCTGGTGTCAGCGGATGAATGTCGCTTCGATCTTCGGTGCCTACACGTGAGGTCAGAATTAACGTCCGCCGTCGTTTGATTGTCTACTTAAGTTTCACACCACTCTAACTTACCAAAATAATGACAACCAAAATAACGCCAGACGCCATTTTCTTTCTTCTGATCCAATCTTATCGACCCTGGGAGATTTGGTGCACATATCGGTCGACCGCCAACATGGCGAGGACATCTTCGCGGTTATACTGCTCCACTTTTTGGATGATCGCATCATCCCCATTCTGGAGCCAATCGATATACATTAACTGGGCACTTTGGCCGTCGACGTCTCCCTGGCTCCAGTGAAACCCGCAAACCGGCGCCACGCTTTTGATCGAATAGCTGCTGACGGGAAAATAAGGACGGTGTTTAATTTCTTCTTTTAAATCGATGAGTGCCTGCTGGACCGCGTGGAGTCGTGTGGCCAGGACGGGATGGTCGGTGGCCGCTTGCAGTAGTTTGGTCGATTCGTAACGGGTCCAGCAGTAAAGGGCGACATCACTCGGGTCGCCCAGCCAGTCCAAAAAATCTTGCCACATGCGGGCTTCGTCGTCTTGCCCGCGCGCGGTCCAGATTTTGGTGTGATCGTCGGGTGTTGCCACACCGAGCATGTAGGTGTGCGGCCGAGTCACGAGGTTACCATCCAGGGCCGAAATATCTTCGACATCGAAATGAACGATTCGGCGTTTGCGTCGGACAGCCACCGATTGACCGGGCCGGAACACCGGTTGCTGGCGATGGTAGGCCAGTGCATGGTAATAGTGATGGTCGTGATTGAATTCACGGACACAGCCGTCGGTGCCCAGATCCAGAATATCACCGAGTGTCTCGAATCCTTGATCGCGGAGGGTTAATGCTGTGGCCCGTCCGACCCCTGGCAGCAGCGACAGATGTTCCTGTTCCGTAAGCAGTTCATTGGCATACTGTCGCCAGGGGCTGAGTGTCGTGTTGAGTGCGATCGGTGCGGGTTTCGATTTTTGATCGCGGATCGCCTTCCACTCAGCCAGATACTGCCGCATGGTACCGGCTGTCGTTTGATAGTTGATTGTTTCTTCGCCACATCCGTCACCGAGGACGATATCAAACGAATCGGGACAATAACCTTGCAGTTTCGAGAGGATCCAATGGTAGGTAGCGGCTTGCAGCTGGTGGTATTGTTTCAGTTTGCTGGCATTTTTCACTTCTTTCACTCGATAGTGAAAATTGCCTAGGTCGGACGCCTGGTCGTTGCAGCGAACGAGCACGTCAGCTTGTCCATAGACATTGTATCCGAGCAACCACAGGGCCGCGCCGTGGATAGCCGTTTCGCCGCGGAGCATGGCCCGAATCGTCTCGTGCAGTGCGGGCGATCCCCACGGTGCTTGAACTTGATAGGCGTTGGGATATTGGTGGGCGACGTATTGGTCTTCCCAACGGCCGCCACCATCCATACGAAACTGATCAAAGCGAGAAGTTTCGTCGAGTCGCCGGCTCTTCGGCGCGTGGTACTCGCACCATACCCAGAACGGATCCTGCGTCATGAAGTAAAACCAGGACGGCTTGAATATTTGCGACCGCTGCAGCGGTTTCCCGGCAGTCGCCCGACTCAGAATCGTCTCGAACGATACGGCCACGGTAAGGGTCTCAGGTTACAGGAAGTCAACGTCTACCGTCGGTGTTGGTTTTCTATTTTAAGTGACATGTTACCTTAGCCTAGCCAGATAACGGCAGACGTCATTTTCTTTTACTATTTTTGCAGAAGGTTCATCACCGACCAGACCTCGTGTAGCGCCTGTCCATAGTTTTTTCCTGCGGCACCTTGATGGCGGGCGACCTCAGATTTGAAGTTATCGTAGGTCATTTCTTCATTGAGTTCGACAAGCACTGGGGTCCAGACAGCTTTATCGACGAACATCCGGTAGCGGTAATCGCTATCTAGAGTCTCGGTCACTTCGATTTCGGCCAGTTGTGCGGGGAACCGCGCTTGCAGTGCCTCTAGATGTCCGCGCAAACGGGCCCGGATCATCAGCCGGTCAGGGTCCGCTGGTTGACCATGGCTACCGTCGCCTTGGCGTGCGCAGACCGTACCATAAAAACCATATTTGGTAAAAAGCCACATGCTCAAGTCTCCCAGATTACGTGGTGGGTTCATGAGTTTGATTTTAATGGAGTAGAAGTTGATGGACCTCATATCACGTTTAAGACTGATAGAGGAAAAGTGTATGTTTCTGCTGTGGATGAGTGGGTCTCAGAGCATGTTGGTGATTTTGTAGATGTCAAAGCTAAATGGGATAC
>JAKVBZ010000121.1 GCA_022448645.1 Pirellulaceae bacterium | reverse complement strand
GCACCATCGTTGAGTGTGAAAGTCCATATCTCGCCCTCGACAAGATCGTTAGGGATCGTAACCGTCTTGGTTTGCGATGTAGTCGGTGTGCGGGGGATCGGATTGGAGTTGTCTCGTGCGATGCTGATGGTCAGAGGACCGCTCGGATTGGTGATCCCAAGCTCACCGCTGTTGGCAGTGGCGGTGTATGGCGAGAAGTCCTCTAGGGCAACCGCCGTGGCAAACGTTGTCGGTGTACTGCCAGCGGCAACCGTTACATCGAACGAGGTGTCGGCGGCACCATCGTTGAGTGTGAAAGTCCATATCTCGCCCTCGACAAGATCGTTAGGGATCGTAACCGTCTTGGTTTCGCTGTCGCTTACCTGGAAAAGGCCATTGGGGACCTGCAGGTCACAGGGGGAGTCGGCTGCAAAGTGGGTTCCTTCCGCCGGTGTTGTAGTTTGTTCAGAAGAAGAGAAACAAAGAGGGGAAACGTTGCCAAGGTTGGATGGGAAATCGACTTGAAATACGGGCGATATGGCCGTCTCATCGATGTTGGTAACAATAGCGGCGCCAAGGGCCGCGAATGCACTACTGAACTTTTGCGTATCGGTGAATCGCCAGGTCGGATTCAGCCAAGGTGCAAGAGCTGGGGTGGGGGTACAGTCCAATGGCTCAGCTGACATGTCGGGGCGTTGGATCGCAGCGTCCTGGCCAAGGTCAATAATCAGGCCACAAGTCGCCAGCACGTTCTCGCCCACGGAATAACTGAGGGTGTCGACATTGTCCCTGCCGTCCAGCAGGTCAAATCCGTCGGAGCCGACAATGATATTATTGTCCGGGTCACCGATGATACTGTCGTTCCGCGTGCTACCGGTCGTCTTGTGACCGATTTCGTTAGCTCCAATGTCACGAAAACTCCAGTCAGTAGCGGCCAGGTCGAGGGCAAGGTCCAACGCGCCACCCAGGCCGGGAATGCGTGCGCCCAGCACACCTTCGGCGCGACCATAACTGATGGTCACATCGGGGATTTCAAATCCCAGGAGAGAAAATTCCGGGAACATAGACTTATATTGTGTGCCGGCCTCGACCCGTACGCCCGGGCCTGGCTCTTTACCCGCTGGCGTTGGTGGCCGATGCTCGCTGTAGTCCAGTTCGATCTTGCCGCCGGTACCAGGGGCCAGCGTCCCCTCCAGAGTGGCTCCCCGCCAGAACTTGACCCGATTGACACCCCGGCTGCCCGATATGTTCTCGATATCCGTGGCAACCACAAAGTTGGGCAGGCTACTGAGTCCCGTGCTGAAAATCGCCGAAATGGCCGCCAGCGGATTATTCGGGTCGACTTCCTGTGGGTTCAGGAAACCCGCGGGTACGACGAAGACAACCTGAAGGCGAGGATTTACGAAGGACAGTGCAGTCTTTACCGCCTGGGGCACGACGTCGGGGAAGTAATTGGCAAAATTCGAGCCGCTCACCTCAAAAAGGTGGAAGTCGAGGTCGGCATAGCTGTTGCCAAAATCGAGTGTGTCGCCGTCGAAAGGATCGGTCAGGTTAATTCCGGCGATCCCAAGGTCCGGCATTTCCAGCACGACCCCGAGGCCCCATAACGCTGTATTGAAAGAATAGACGTCGGGGCCATTGCCACCGGACATGATATGGATGCCTGGTGCCACACTCAGTTTACCGCTCCCGATCGTGAACCGATTTTCCCCGAGGCTACCCGGCTGCTCGCACCCGAGGTTGCTTATGTCACAGAGAATTTTGTCTTTTATCAACCGGGGGTTGAGTGTGGGGTTTCGGCCGGTACTGATGCGGTTGACGCCGGATCCGAGTTCAAAATGCTCAATATTTTCAATGTGGCCGTCAAAACCTTGGACTGGTCCATTAAGGAGATCGGTGCTGATGGTACGCCATTTGGAGCTTCCAAGACCGACTGTCTCAGCTATGCCGCCTCGCGTTGTGATGTCGCGGAAATCGTTGTAGCTGATTGTGTTTTGGACGCGGTAAACCTCCTGTCCCAGGGTGCCACCGGCGAAACTCTCAAATGCGGCGTTGAAGCCTTCCAGCAGGTCCCTTGGCATGGTAAAGCCCGTACCGCCGATGATCTGTCCACCGAAGGCTTTGCCCACACCCGGTTCAACAAAAAATGTATTGTCATGGCGGCCACCGTAGATGACGGTCTGGTCGTTGACATTGGTGAAGGTGATCTCATTACCGGCGCGATCAATTTCGGCACCGTAAAACGGTATCTCGTAGGACTTGCTTTGCCCTACAGTAAGCGCCCATTCGCCATCGGTTTCCTGTGTCTTGATTGTGAACTCTAGCGGGATGGACACGTTGCGGAAGTCCAGCACCAGCTTGGAGCCATTGTTACTCATTGCGGCGGTATCAATGGTCAGCCCGCTTTCACCGCTGTGCCTGCTGAAGCCGAGTGTCGCGTTCAGTTCAATTGAGCCGACCGCTTTGCGCCAGTAGTCATTGCCGAAGACGAAATAGTTGTCTTCAGCATTGGTGACGATCTTCTCGAATTTTTCCAGCAGCTTGGTTTCGTTGACTTGATCAATGATCTCCGAGCTGTTCGCGTCCCCTCTGGAAAGAAGATTCTGTATATAACTGCTGCCACTCTGCTTGGCCGCTTCCCATACGCTCATTGGCCCACTGTAGAAACCCGAAGTTTGGTCCGTGACAGGGCGCATGGTCTGCGGGCTGCCGTTTTTGCCCACAATTAACGTATTGTTATCCGTGGCCGGTACGATCGTGATCCAGGCAGGACTCAGTGTGTCACCATTGGAAACTTTCAAGTCGGTGTCCTGGTGAACGGTGAAGGCGAGATGTTTTCCTATAGAGCCCGTGAGTAGAGAGGTCGTGAACTGGGCGCTGACTTTGCCCTTTCGGGCGGCAATGGACGTGTCAGTTGCGGTAACAAAGGGGAGGCCGGCCTTTTGGGCAGTAGCTCTGATTTCGTTCTTGACCTGTTCTTCTGTTGTGGCGTTCGTCAAGTCGACCTCGAGGTCGTAAACACTTGCTGGGCCACCGAAACTGACCATCAATCGCAACTGAATTATTGAATTGAAGCTGGCTGGTCGCTTGCAGGGTGGCGTTCCTCGCGGATTGAACAGGCTGCTTTCACAGAATGTGTGGGTAGCTGTGAGTACAGCGTCGGCATCGTTCTTGGCGCTGATGTCAGCCTGCGTGACACCGGATTTACCGATCGCTGACTGACCCGGGGCAAAGCCCATCAGGGCAATTCGGACTGAGCCGTGAGAGAGTTTTGTTCCCTTGAGATCTTCCTGGCGGTGTTCCAGCTGAAGTGCTGGCTGACGCATCAAGTACAACTTGGCTTTTGCGGTGAAAGTTATCGTCGTCAAAGCGGAGTCAAACAAAAGTTTAACTTGAGTCTGGCCGTTGTCCGTTAGCACATTTTGGACGCGGTTGACTTTTTTTACCTCGTTTGTGTCACCTTCCTCGAGACGGACGAAGAAGACTTCACGATCATCAAGATTGGTAATTGCCAGATTAGCTGACGCTGTGAAGGAAGGAAGTCCGCCAACGTAGGTTTGAGTTTTGAGCGTTGTTATCCGTGGAACTCCATTGTCCGTCCAGCTGAAAGCATGCTCAGGTCCTTGCCCGGGTAATCCAATGTCCACGCGGTTTTCATCAGCACAAGCTTTAAAATTCAACAGCACATCACGGCCCACCAGGTAAAATTCAGTCGCAGGCGCAGGCGCGTAACAAATCTTGTATAGCGTGTTGCGAGTAAGCCCCTGAATTGGCGTGCCGCCACCGGTTAAATATGTCACCTCGTTTCCATTTGGAGGTCGCGGCAGCGTGGAGTCAAACGTTAATGTCTCACTCTCTGAGTTAGAGACTGGACGAATTCGCGCGTCCACTTGGATGAACTGCCCATTGGTGTCGACGCTTTCTATCTCAATCGAACGGTTTGGAGCCATCGACATCAGGGTGGAGTCAACGACCTGCAGCGGATAGTAGGCCTCATGTTCCACGGGATAGATGTGGGTGGTCCGTGCGAAGAAAGCTGGATGACGCGATTTGGCAGTCTCGTTGGCACCCCGTGTGACAATGAGTGAGCCCCTCACGCTTGATATTTTGTGGACGTTAGTGCCGGTGCTGACTGTGCAGAGGGTGTTGCACAAGGTTACCCGGCCGGCTGAATCGACAGTCTCCGACAACTCGAACTCATCCTTATTAATGAATCTTACATAGTAGGACTGGAGGACCCCGGTTCGATTTTGGGTTGTTTGGCCGTCAAAAACTACTGAGAGGGGCGGGGGGGAAATGATACTGGCCAGTGTTGCTCCCTCCGTCTTGTAAAACACCCTTTCTTTGTCAGTAAAACCATGATTTGGAATCCGGAAGCGGACACCGATTGCAGTTGCTGTAGGCGCCGCAGTGGAGCTGGAGCGTGTGATGCCCACGGTCAGGCTGCCACTCGGATTGGTGATCACCACCGCACCGCTGTTGGGAGTGGCGGTGTAATTGGCATTGGCATTGATCAGAGTGGCAACCGCCATGGCAAACGTTGTCGGTGTACTGTCAGCGGCAACCGTTATTGGGAATTCTGTGGGAACGGCACCATTGCTGAGTGTGAAAGTCCATGTCTCGCCATTGACAAGATCGTTAGGGATCGTAACCGTGCTGGATGTCACAACACGGTTTTCCATGCTTTCGGTCGCGTGGTGGACGACATGCTCCGTCGACGGCCTGACTTCCAGCACCTTCATTGTCTCGTTTTCAATCTGGATGTAAGGTTCGCCACGGGCCAACTTGAGTTGCATGGTCGTGACGTCACGGACCGGAACTGTTGTCTCGGCAGTATCCACTGCTGGTATGGGGAGCGACCCGACGAGGACTGATTTAGCCAATGTGGCGACCGGCTGGTTGGAGCTCTTCCAGAAGTAGACAGCACTGTTGTTTTTGTGCCCAAGTGCTGTCGACAAGTCAAAGCCGCGCTGCACTGTAAGCTCATATTTCCGGTCGAAATGGGGAGTCTTGGTTACCTCGTCGACCCGTACGACCTCATGTCCGATGCGGATCAGGAACTTCGATTCACTGGCCCGAATTGCACGCGTTCTTTCAGCGTGAGCAATGACGTTCAGATTGAGGATACCATTGGGGTTATGCCGCAGTCGCAGGTTCTTGTAGTCACACCAGAGGCCGGGATCACGCGTGAGTGTGTGGTTTGTTCCAGCCCCTTTCCCGGTGAGGTCAATGGCTTGCCTAATTCGCGCCAGTGTCTCCGTGGCTGCCAGTTGCAGGTGATGTGTGTCGACGTTAATGACGTAGTAGTTCGTATTGTTTGTCAAGCCACCGATTGGGTTGGTACCGGCATTATTTTTGTAAAGGACCTTATCACCAGTGCAAAATCCGTGGTCATCAACGCTGATGGTCTCGGTGGCGTAATCGAATTCGGGTGACTCGTTATTCTGAGATGGGTTAGATGGCGGATGTGGTAAACGGTCGCTGAGATGTCTGAAGACTTCCTGAGAGTAAATATCGTTCTCTTCCAGCTCGATTTGTAAGTCCGGAGATTCCGAATTGACTTCCTTCGTGAGTTGGCCAAACTTGTCGTCTTCCAGCCACTGCGCATGTCCGTCGTGTGGGAACTCAATTCCCCATTCACCAGGACTGCCTGAAACAGTTGCGCCACCCTTCCCGATGCCGGTCAGTTTGACCAACTCCTGTTGTATTTGACTTGCTGATCCATTGTAGGGAATCGGTCCGGTTTCCCATCTGCCGTAACGCAAGCGAAAAGTCCCGTCGATGGCATTGGGGATTGAGATGGTCTGGTTTTGCGCATTGTCGTCAACGTAGACGCCGATCTTGGCCGCTGCAGGCTTGTTATTTACCTGGCCGTCGATCAGCCAGCCTGGGGTGGAGACCAGTGTGGTATCGCTGAGGATATGCGTGTACTCACCACTTGTCTTCGAGAGATCAATCGTATCGTCCAGACTGGGGGAAAGG
Source organism: Pirellulaceae bacterium (assembly GCA_022448645.1). The sequence goes on along the minus strand of JAKVBZ010000121.1, from coordinate 5,957 downwards.
TCCTGGACGAGCAGGGTGCCAAAGTTACCACTTGGCTGGAAAGTATCCGAACCGTCCCCGCCCGACCATGTGTCGATGTCGATAGCGATAGGAACAACCAAGGCACCAGGAGTGTGTGGCAATTCTGGCGTGTTGTTGTAACCACGAGTGAGTTTTATCGTCCGTGGTTGGCCAATCGCGGCGCTGCCCTGGACCAGGAGCTGTTCCTCCCCGATCTTTAACGCGGTTCCTGGTTCCCACTGAACATCGTACTGAAACGTGAAATCCGTTCCCGACGCGCCAGCTATTGCAATACTCACGACTTTGTTGACAAAAAGCTGATCGAGATAGATTGGTGAATTGTCAAGAAATTCCTTTGGATTATGGCGATCAACAGTCAGAGAGCTGTTCTGGTAATTGATATCAGTCACCAGCATGGTTTCATTGTGTTGCAGAGTGGGATGCTTTACCACGATCGTAAATGGATGGAATGGAAAGGGAAACGCTTCGATGTTCGATACAGCAAAACTGCTCGTGGCCGTTGCAATCTCCTCACCGGTCGTGTCGATCTGGGTCTGGCTGACGTGCGTGAACAAGTCATCATCCGGTCCGCCATCGAGCAAATCACTCCCCGGCCCATCCACCAGTTCGTCGTCGCCGGGACCCGCAAAGATCGTGTCATTGCCATCATCACCGCTCAGCGTATCGTCGCCGACTTCGCCAAAGAGCATGTCATTGCCCACACCACCATACAGCGTGTCACCCTGGTCATCTCCTTCGAGCACGTCATCACTGGCATAACCGTAGTGTTCCGAATGCTGACCGGCCTTGGCTTCGATATAGTCCGGATGGCGAGTTCCATTCCGTGTATTTTTGATCGGCAGTAGCGACAGGGTCATCACGCCCCCAGCAGCGGTGGCTGCGCTTCGCACGACCATGATGTGGATTCCATTCGGCGGATTGGTGGCGGCCTGGTCAATTTCCACATGAATCACGCTATCTCCACGGCTCACAACCGCATCCGCTTGGTGTTCGCTGACGCCGGTACGGTACACCCCTCTGTCAACCGTGAGCGTTTGCTTGTCGTCCTCTACGGCGATGACACGCAGCAATTCATCCTCGATCCGCAGCAGGGCCCCCAGGCGGAAGCCGTCTTGTACCTTATTCTTTAACTTGAGTGCCGTGTCAGTTGCCCCAAGTGCGGCATGGAGGTTGTTGGATGGCATTTCCGCCGCGAGCACTTGTGCTGTGAAGCCGATGTTTTGTCCGTTGATATTAGCTGCGAGACTTGTGGCAGCGGCTGACGCTGTGTTGCCTGTTCCCTCAAAGGCAGTTCCGTTGATGTCGGCCTGCCATGCGAGGTCAGAGGCCAGGGTACCCTCGTTGACTGGGACAGCGAGCGAAATATGACGATCGCGCACTGTTCCGTTGCTCACGCCGGGCAGGGTATGCGGGGGAATGTTGACTGAAGTGACGTTCAGCGAGCTCGCATCCAGATGAAGCGGGGGAATTGGCAGCCGTTGAACTACCGTGCCGGTAGACGAGTTCTCTTGCCAATGCGAGTGTGCCTTTAATTGTCCCTCGTTCAGCGTGATTGTCAGCGTCTGCTTGGTAGCATCGTAGGCGACCGAAGTGATGAAGCTGTCCGCACTAAAGAAACGCTGGAGCTTTTTATTCGCTCCGGAGCTTGTGTAGAGTCGCTTGAGCGCGTCCCGGAAATGGCTTTCGCTGGTTGTCTTGGCGTTCGCGGTGAAGTCCAGCTTGGTAACCGGCAGTGTGGTCTCTGCACCCGCCCAGCTCAACCGCAGGCCATTGGTGCCGAAAAAAATCTCGTTCGGCAGCTGAACTGTGATGGTATGCGCTGTCGGTGTGTGGGCTGTGACCAGGGGAGAGGAGGTGCGAATTAAATTTGGCGTAACGGTGAGGTTCCCCAGTGGACCATCTACGACATTCGCGTTGATGAGCCACGGATCTCCCGCGATCCCTTTCCCTGAATGAGAGTACAGATTGACGGGAGCAATTATATTGGGAAAAGGCGAACCGCTTGTTGCCGTCGTCAGCTGGTCCGGTCGGTTTTTGACCAGTTCGTTAAGGTTCCAGCCAGCTTTCTTGCTGGTGGGAACAATCATCGTCAGCCGATATTCGCCCTTCCCGATGTTGTCAAATACAAATTTATTTGTGGGGGTGTTGAGGGCGTGGAGTGCGATGTGGTCACCATCAACGCCCCGCGAGACTCTGAAAACAGGTTGGGTTAAATCTAGGCCTTCGTTGGGAATGGATGCTGAGATCTGTTCCAGAATGGCATAGTAAGTTCCGTCAGCCTGCAGCCCATGATTACTCCATTGCAATCGTGCGGAATCCTCCCCTGGTTCAACGATGTCGGACCGCTCGAAGGCAACGGACCAAGACGCTTCTGGTTGCAGAGACGTCGGTACGTTACCGAAAGTACCGCTAGTAGGTTTTCGTGTTACAGCCCAGGGCTTCTGAACGGTACCCTCTCCCGCGATTTCCACGGAATTCTCGGGACTTCCCGTGCTTCCTTCAAAAAGAGTCTCAAGCGCAGTTTTGATTGCAGTGCGATCGGCCTCTGGCTTCGCTGATTCGTTAGGGATCGCGATCAGGCCGGTTTCCAGCCCGCCGAACTTCAGTTTCATCTTGAAAGCAGACGACTTGTCGATATCGTGACGAATCGTCAACTTCTCGTGAGGATTCTCTTTGTCCAGATCTACCCGAAAAGTGGCTGGGGAGCGAACTTCGTTAAGACCCAGAGTCACAGCAAAAGGTAGCTGAATCAACCATGGGGCTTTCTCCGTCCCTTCGCCGGAAACTGTGAGTTCGTTGTTTATGCGATCGGCGCCTGCAAAGGATAAGGGGGCGGTAGTTAAAGCAGTACGGATGGCCGCTCTTATATCTTCAACCGCGGAATTCGTGGTAAGGAAACTTGTAGCGACCGAAACGCCCTTATACCCGACACTTAAATTGAAGATTGAATGCTCAGCGGCTTGTGGTGCGACCAGTGAGTAGATTGATCCTCGCTCCGGCAGGGCTACACTGACCTCGCATCCGGATTCTTTCGTGGCTGCAAGAATTTCCCAGGAGTCGGATTGACCTCTTCTGGCTGCTTGAACTTCTTCCGGCGGCTGCTCGGTTCCTTGTATGGCTTTCGTCAGGTCCGATGGGTAGAACAGCAGCTTCCCTTCCAGGCGATAGCGTAAGTCATTCTTGAGTTTGAGCTGCCATTTGATTTTTGCCGTCGCTGGGTCGAGGGACCGAGTGAAACTTTCAAACGGACTATCGCCACCGGGTTTGAGAACTTCTGGTAACCACTCGGCTATTTTATCGGTCTTCTTCTCGAGATCGCTGATGGAGAAGGCATCTCCCAGGAGGGGTGTGCCGAACTTATGGACATGTTCTTTTTTCCATACGGACACCGTGGATGCGGAAACGAGGTCCGGGTTAACCTTCCCACCGGTGATTTTTGTCTTCATCACGGCGATCATCAGGGGCGCAGCGGCTGTCCCCTTTCCCCACACATCGACGTCAAAAGCTGAAGGGACAGCTTCTGGACGTGTGGTAGTGTTTTGGACTGTGGCAGCTTTGATCGCGGCTGCAATCGCATCCAGTAGAGGCGTGTTGTCATCCTTTGCCAGCTCATTTATGTAGCTCGTCGGTCGACCCGACGCAGGAGTCGAAAGGGTCAGATACAATGTCTGTGTTGCGTTGTTAGTCGGATCCATACTTGCGGGGATTTGAACATGAAGGACGTGATTCGGGTTGTACCCAGCCGGCCCCGCCTGGCCAGTGCGTTCGGTACGGACGGTCAGAGGACCGTTCGAATTGGTGATCACCACCGCACCGCTGTTGGCAGTGGCGGTGTAATTGGCGTTCGCATCGATCGCATTGGCAACCACCGGGGCAAACGTTGTCGGGGTTTTGGTGGCCGCGGTAACCGTTAAATCGAACGCGGTATCGGCGGTACCATCGTGGAGTGTGAAAATCCATGCCTCCTTATTGCCAAGATCGTTAGGGATCGTAATCGTCGTGGTTTCGCTTGAAGTCGGTGTGGGTGTCGGATATGCCACCTCGATCGTCACGTTAAAATTTCCGATCCCGTTGATGATGGAGAGGCTGTTAATGCCGTTATTGACGGCGGAGGTAGCTGTGTAGTGGACAGGGTTGCCGTCCTTGTCGGGTTGCGAACGGATCTGGCTGGCCAGTTCAGAAAGAAAGGCAGTTAGCTGTGGATTGGGGGCCACGGTGCTTTCGTAGACACGATCGTTGCCTGCTTCTTGACCCGTCAGCGTGATGGTCCACTTCTCCCCCGCATACAGCGGACGGTTGGCAGGGATATTAATGTGCTTTGTTGTTGCCTCAACTTCGGGCGTGAAAGCAAAAACATCGAATCCCTGCAGGATCGGCCGGACGTTTCCGGTCACACCGGAATCGTATTCAAATGTGATCTCTGCAGGTTGGTTACCTGTCGACACCGATCCTCGCTGAAAATTGGCAGGTCCTTTCAGAGCGAGAACAGTCTTGTCAACATCTCGCACCGCGACACCGGATACTTGGATGCCTTCGAAAAAAGTGATGACCCAAGGATCTGCTTGTGTGCCGTGGCCTGACGTGTGCTGGATCAGCCCCAGATCCTTGCCGAACTTAGCCTCTGTGAGCTGGGCAGGATCGTTGCGAAGTTTCTCAATTTCTACAACCGCTGATTTGGTGGTGGATTCCACCTCGTTGATTCCCTGGTACGTTACGACCAGAACGACTTGGCCACTCTCTGCCGGGGTCCACCAGCTCCAAATCGCATTTTGAGGCGGTTGCCAGTCAGCCACTCGCGCATGGTTTTCAATGATGACGCCGTCTCGGCGGTCGTGGGTTAAGTTGAAATCAACGCTGTCGCCCATCTTCTGGTAGTCGATCGACGTTTGCGAATCTTCGAGGGTCAATGGGCCGGGCAAGAGGCCGTTCTTCTCGAAGGTGTATTCGATGGGGCCTTTCCCTGGAATGATTTCGTCAACGCCATAGGCGGTGACCGTATACAGTCGCTGGCCTGACGTGGTGTCGTAGACCTGGATTGTGACCTTGTTGATGGCCTGGGGAAAGCTGTCCTCGGAGTCGGCAGCGACCTCAACCAGCAGCTTTCGATTTGTTGACAGATCCTTAAAATCGAGTTTTGTTGTTTTCCCGCGCGACGCGTAGCGAGTGTCAAGTGTCAGGGTCGAGTTGCTCCCCGTGGGGGCCCAGTTCTGTTCAAAAACAAACCGGTTGTTTGAGAACCCGCCGACCAACACCTCGATGTCATGCACACCGTTTGGAGGCGACACGCTAGGTGCACTACCAGTTACCCGGTTGGCAGATTTAGTACCCCACAGCTGTGGTGTTTGGTTGCCGTATCCTTGTATGAGCACCCCGTTGTTGTTGAGGAAGTCGAACTGCAAGTCTTCGGCAACAGCCCGAAAGTCGAGCCGGTCACTGGTCCCTCCGCTGGAGGTTTCCACAACCTGGTCATGGCCCCAGTCCGTGGTGAACAGGTAAGCGTCGTTGGCTGTGCCCCCGGTTAATATGTCATTACCGCTGCCACCGATCAGGAAGTCCTTGCCTGTGCCTCCCAACAACACGTCGTTGCCTCCAAGGCCGATGAGAATGTCTTTACCGCCATGTCCGTAAATTTCGTCGTCGGTTGCTCCATCGCGTCCCACAACAACGTCATGACTCTTGCCGCCACTTGTCGAGGTGATCGCGACCAGCCCGCTCATTGCACCACCGTCAACGTAAGAAAACGATTGAGGGTTGATATGACGTATATTGTTATCGTAAAGAGTTGCTGCGTTTGCGGTCGTCCCACCAAATTCTACCTGGGGGTCACTGTTCGAGGATGACGTGACTACTGAAACGTAGTTGAACTTTGGCCGGTGCTCCCTGGGCAGTTTGTCGGTGGCGAGGTAATGAACGTGTTGTTGGGAGAGGTTGACGGT
>JAKVBZ010000120.1 GCA_022448645.1 Pirellulaceae bacterium | reverse complement strand
AGATCCTCGTCACGCTAGACTGCCAAGTGTATTGCTTTGACCCTCGTCAGGAATGGATCGATCGACTACCCGCCTCACCGAACCTTTCCGCCGTCTGTGATCCCAACCCAAGCGAACGCGTCATAGAATTAGACGATCAATCATTCGTGCTCTGCATGACCATGGGACACAAGACAGATCGTCCGATTCTCGAAGAGATCTTTCGGCAAGAACGTCGTTTTCCCTACCTAGGGGTCATCGGCAGCCAGTCGAAGCGTAAAGTCCTCATACGTGAACTGACGGAGGCAGGAATCCCAAAAGATGTGGCAGATCAGTTCCACTGCCCCATCGGTTTGGACGTGGGCAGCAATCAGCCAGGAGAAATCGCCATCAGTGTCGCCGCGCAGCTGCTGGGCGAACGAGATCGTGTGAAAACTTAAACCAGCGTGTGCTTTCAAGTTTACCTGACTAGTAACCTGGTCTCTCCGCCAAAGAGAATAGAACTTCCCAATTACTTGACGGCGTTACAAGCCACGCAAACAACCGTTCCTACTCTTGGATTGCCACTTCAACCTCAAACAACCTATCACGGACCTTCGTCAATCGGCCTTCCACTTCTCTACGACAATCCTGGTCACTGCCAACTTTCACACGTATTCATTGGCATTTCCTGCGATCCTAGCGTCGGCTCCCATTCCCTGGCCACACCCTAACATGAAGCGAACATATGCAAACTTACCGGGCGATGGCACGCTCACTTTACCCTTAGGGAACGCGCGTATGTCGTTCATGACCCGCCATCGTGAATGGTCGCTAAAACCACTCAGCTGGCAGCCCGAGGCTAGCGATTAGACTCACGCGATGGGTAAATCGGCGTTTTAAAACAGAGGGTAGCGCTATTTCCTCGGCTTCGATATTTCCCAACATCGACCGGCATATGGACAAATCGAAATCTGTGCGATGATAATGTAAATCTAACCTCATGAAATTCCTGATCACTAATGACGATGGCATCGGCGCACCCGGATTAGACTTGTTGGTGCGCGTCTTTTCAGAACTGGGGGATGTCACCGTCATCGCACCGGAAGAAGAATTGTCCGGCTGTGGCCATCGGGTCACGACAGGTTCTCCGATTCACGTGCAAAATGTCGGACAAGATTACAAGGTCAGCGGCACTCCGGCCGATTGCGTGAGACTAGGGCTGCTGGAGCTTGCGACCGACACCGACTGGGTCATCTCTGGCGTGAACCCCGGTGGCAACCTGGGAGTTGATGTTTACATGTCAGGCACGGTGGCAGCCGCACGTGAAGCCGCATACTTCGGAAAGCCGGCTGTCGCATTTTCTCGGTACCGCAGCTCACGCAATCCCGTCGACTGGCCAGCCCTCGCAAAGCCGGTGCGACGAGTTTTCGACTCCCTTTGCAAAATACCCAAAGAACCGGACATCTTTTGGAATGTCAATTTGCCGGACAGGAATGAGTATTCCAGCGAGATTGAGATAGTGTCCTGTCCTCTCGAATCGGCTCACTTACAGTTCTTCTATGAAAACGTCGACGGACTTTTCCAATTTCGTGGTGACTATCAAAATCGTCCACGCCAGCCGGGCACCGACGTCGACATCTGCTTTTCTGGAAACATTGCCGTGACACACTTAAGTATTGGCTCGCAACCCCATACTTAAAACGATGGCCGCAGCGATACAAATGCCCCATGAGTGGGGTTCTGGCACGGGAGCTGGACTGATGTATCCCGTCGGCGCAAAGTGACTGGCGACAAAATTGAAGTCAGTAATATCGATATCTGTGTCACCGTCAAAATTGCCAACCTCCCACGTATTGGTGACTGCATTGATGCTGCTCGGATCAAAGTTTCCCACCAAAAGATTAAAGTCGGTAATATCCACGGCCCGTTGAGCCGGAAATTGCGATCCGATCCCATCAGCGTCGCCACGCTGGTACGGCGACGCGTAGCCATTCACCGTGGCGGCTTCACTCAGCCAAAGATTCAAATCAATCTGGTCAATCAACAGATCACTGTTTAAATCGAACGGATTGTTCTCGGCCACAGAAACACCTGTCACCAGATTTCCTTGGCCATACATCATTTCCAGATCGTCCGCGTCACACGTCGTCCCTCCATCGAAATCACAAACTTCTGCGGGCAATACTGCGGCGGCGGCCAACAGCCCCAATAGCTCGTGTGCGAAAGCGGACGGGTGAATATCATCCCAAAACAAATATTCATCGGGATTGGGCACAACCTGATTTGTCCCTTCATCGTAGGCCATTTGTGAAACGTTGGTAAAACCAAATGCTCCAGGATTGGCCAACACCGACTGGACTTCTGCATAGAAGTCGACAGGATAGATCTCAATGCCTGTCAGACTCCGCTCCAGGTTGTCGAGACCGCTCGCCAATACGGCATTGAAGTTCACCGCGCGAATGTCTAGCACGGCTTCATCCGGACCACCCACCTCGCCGGGAATCTTTCCCAGCGGTGGCAGATTAGGAACGACAAAATGGCGTCCACCAGCCTGATACAGGTCACTGATAAAATCTATGAGATACCCCGAAGGCACGGTGACATCAGTAATGCCTCCTGACAGCAAATCATTAGCACCACCTTCCACAACAAACAACTCGTTACCGGTCGGTGTGTGATCATTCAGATACTCGTCGACCTGGTCTTCGACGTCATCAGCGATGAACAGATTGATAAAAAAGTTGCCATCATCAAAGGTGGTGGCTCCACCCACGGCATAATTCCAGCCTCCCTGCTCCGATGGCACGACCGAACCTAACCCCAATTCATTGGACAGATATTCTACCCAAACCGGGCCGTTCGAAAACCGACCATGAAAGTAAGGTGGAGGTGGAATCGGAGGATCCAGTTCGGGAAACAGAAACCCCAGCAAAACCGCGTTGAAAGGGCTGCTCGTGACGTCAAAGATGTTCCCTGTATCGGTCAAACTATCTCCGAACGCCACCAAGTGCGAAAACGATTGAGCAGATCCTCGGCGGCTGCTGGTCAGACCTATCACGACCACCAACAACATCGCCGCCAACCCGGAAATTGGACAACCATGTGGATACCTCAATCGTTTCATGGTCAGGCACGTTCAAAGAGGACTGGGGCCTTATACCAAACCACTCTCTGCTACAATCATTCATTCTTTACGAATGAACACCATTCAGCAAGTTCGTGGACCCAGAGCCAGGGAGAAGGTGTAGGGAGTGCAAGTATTATACACCGCAACGCACCCAAAAAAGAAAGAAAAGGTATCAGGGGTAGAAAATTTACAATTCGTTCCTGGCATTCTAATTTCGTTGCAGCGCCACCCAGGTCTTGTTCTGGTAACTACAATTGCAGTTGTCCGTGGCGTCCTGCACAATCACTAGTCCACCGACAGGGATCGCATTGATCCAACAGCCAAGGCGTATCCCAGTAAAATGTTCAACGCGTTCGTTTTTGGTCAGGTCAAAATAACCAAGTGTCTCAGAACGGAACACCATCAGGTTTGCCCCGCCAGCCAGAATGCCGCAGCCGTATCCGCGTCAAAAATTAAATGGTCGATCCTCCCCGCTCAGCAAGTCCCAAGCGCCTCCCTGCGCGTAAACCGTCTGATCGTTGATCAACGGCCTAGTCACGTAAGATGCCTTTTTCTCCCAAATGCGCTCACCTGTGTCTGTATCGAAAACTGTCATTCGCCCACCAAGCTCCGAGAGCAATGCCATGGGCTTGCGATCCGGTTGATAGCACATCAACAACGCGTTATACGTTTCGCTGAGTAACAAGGTGGTGCCATAAACATCATCGTCTATCTTCCATTGTGGCTCCCCTGTGGAAATATCAAGACTGACGAGAACGCCGGTAGGGTGTCCTGTCTCATGCTCCGGTTTGCGAAACCGGTCGAACAATGCCAGTGGCCTGTCGATCAAATACACCTTCCCGCCACCAATGGCGATGGCGTTATGTCGAATGGAAGCATCGGCAACGATGACACAACGATTGGCTAATACATCCGCGATATGAGAAACAGTTTCCAGCTTTCTGGTTTTGATGTTGCGTCCACGCCGATCCACTTTCTGTCCATCTTCGAGGGCTCCCCAGCGGTAGACGGTTACGCCGTCGGTCGAACCATGGACAAAACCATCAGGCAAACCGGCGAATGCACCGTAACCAATTTTCGATGCAGTACCCCTGTCTTAGCGTTAAAGTATCGCCCGGTATTAAAGAAATAGTCGCCCGCGCTCATCGTCGTCGATGAGCCCGCACCGGATATTAACCCTTCGGCCGGGTCGAGTTCCCACATAAAAAAGTATTCGAGCTGCCCATCCGTCAGGCGATATGCAGCTGGGAGCGATCGACCGGTCGGAACGAGCACATTCGTGTCTGTCAAAACGAGATAACCTTGGGCCGCGGGGCCGCTATCAAGAGAATCTTCTTTGGGTTGTTGCGTATGCCGACGCCCCGATTCAGTGTTCGACCAGATGACGTCTCCGTTGTCCGCCCGGAGTGCATACACAAAAACGCCTTCGGTCGGCCAGATACCAGCCGCGAAATAGACCACTCCGTCCGCCACGACCGGACCGCCTCTGGCTGGCCATCGAGAGACCATGCGTTGGTTGCCAAGCACCATTTCATCCGTGGGTCCGCCCCGTCGCTTCCACAACAGGCTTCCAGTTTCGGCAGACAGGCAATAAAGGTAGCCGTCGTCACTTGTGACAAAAACACGGCCATCGGCAACGACTGGAGCAAACCGCACCGGCGCGCCCGTGAAATACGTCCAACGCTCCTGGCCTGTCAGCGCATCCAGCGCGTAGACCTTCCCATCTGCAGAGCTTCCGAAAAACAAAGTGTCGTTCACAATGACCGTATGATAGGCCCGGTCGAACGGCATCCGCCCTTGATCATGGCTGTCATACCTGTCGGCCTCGTAGTCGTAAGGCGCCAGGTCGGATCTGGGCCAAGCAGGTTGGGGAGAGTGCAATGGTCGATATAACCATCGAAGACTCAATGTCTCCGGCAGTCTTTCTCGAGTGTAACCGCTACGTTTTGCGTCGCAGCCCACCATCGGCCAGTCGTCCGCTGAGACACGGCCAACAAACCCGAATAAAAGAAGGGCGGCACACAACATCGCCCGGTTAAGTGCATGCGCAAGGGCTTCCCGCATCTGGATATTCATGGCGAATCTCACCGCTGGAAAAGGCAAATATTTGTCCGTTTGTTTTAATGCTATCCCCAACCATCCGCACACAACAAGCATTGACGCCATAACCTCCGAGCAAGGACTCACCCAGAATTCCAGTCAGAATCAAGGCATCGACAGACGAAAGCGAATCACTAGACGTCGGACAATTCTCCGCAAACAGCACATTGAGGATCCTGACAGACGTCAATGGTTTGAAACGAAAAGTCACGCAGGTCATAGATCAGCAGGCGGTTTGCCAGAGGCTTACCAAGGCCTGCGATCAACTTGACAGCCTCCATTGCCCCCATGCATCCTACCGTTCCAGACACAGCTCCAAACACCGGAAATTCACGTTTCCACTCACTGGGAAAATGCGGGTAAAGACAACGCAGGCAGGCAGTTTTCCCAGGCAAAATCGTGGTGATTTGTGCAAGCATGTCGTACATGGCACATTCTACCATTGGCTTACCAAAGCGGACGGCGTAATCATTGAGGAGAAAACGCTCTTCGAATAATGGGGCACAATCTACGACGACATCGGCCTGTTCGACTAACGATGCAACGTTTCCTTCATTCACATTCGCGTCGACGGATACAATCTCTAATCGCGGATTCAGTTCCTTAAGCCGTCGTTCGGCTGATTCGACGCGGGAAGTACCCAAGGCGTCATACGTCATCAGCAATTGCCGGTTCAGGTCACTATGTTTAATGTTTCCCCGGTGGGCAATGACCAACCGACCCACTCCCGCCGCTGCCAATTGGTAGGCGACTATCCCACCCACGCCACCGCAGCGCGAGATCAAGACCGTAGAATTCTTGAGCTTCTTCTGACCGGACTCTCCGAATTCCGGCACCCACATCTGCCATTCCCAGATGGCACGCTCTTCGTCGGTCAGTTCTTTGTTCTCATCTGTCATTTGTTTCTTCTTGTTTTTTCGTTTCACTGACCCTGCCATCTTCCATTTCGAATACCACATCGGCCAGTTCAGCGGTCTCTTGTTGGTTGTGTGTCACATGGAGCGTTGTCACACCGGTATGTTGTCGGACACGGCGGATGACGTCGTACATCTGGTGGCGAGTCTCGTCGTCCAACGCACTGAGCGGTTCATCGAGCAATAACACGGCAGGTTCGAATGACAAGGCCCGACCGAACGCAACACGTTGTCGTTCACCTCCACTAAGTCCCATCGGCTTGCGGTCCAACAGGTGTCCAATCGACAGCAGTTCGGCAATCTGATCCACTCTGTGAGACATCTCTCGCTGCCCACTCTTGCGTATCCTCAAGGCAAACGTAAGATGCTGCCGCACCGTCATCGTCGCGAACAATGCACCGTCCTGAGGCACGTATCCAATTCCACGCTCGGCGGGCCGCAGATGCGTTACGTCACGGTCCCCAAGAACAATTCGGCCCTGATCAACTTTTTTAAGTCCAGCAATGGACTCCAACAGCGTAGTCTTTCCGCTTCCCGTCTTTCCCATGAGCACGCCGTATTGACCGGTGGAAACGCGGAGTTGTACACCGTCCATCACGAACGAACCAATACGCAAAGACAGATCTTGAACAACAATCATTTCACACCTGACTGCCAGAAACAGAGGTAGATTGAGACCATTGTCCCGATTGCACGCGATTCGCTGGACAGAACCATGGTCGCATCCGATCTCTCGTTTCGCCGACTACTTTCTGATCAAAACGTCAGATTTCGGGACCCCAAACCACGAGCAACGATCAGCACCACGACCGCCGCGAGAACCATAATAATGGAAACGGCCACAGCCGCTTCGATGTCGCCAATGCTCAATTCCAAAAAGACCGTCGTGGATAGAACTTCTGTCTTCATCCGCGTGGCACCTGCGAAAATCAGCAGAGGTCCGAATTCACCCAGCGACCGTGCCCAGGCAAGTGTCGCCGCCGTAATTATACCCCGCCTCGCTTCCGGTAGCACCACCAAAGCAAACGCCTGCGCACGCGTACACCCCAACGTCAACGCCACGTGCTCACGGCGGGGATCGATCTGGTCGAAAGTAGCACGCATCGTTCGAACGGCAAACGCACAGGCCACCATGAATTGCGCCAGGATGACGGCTGGAATCTTGTAAACAATCCAATCAGCACTGAGACGAAATGGCCAAAACTGAAATAAGATCAACAGACTCAAACCTACTACCAGCGGTGGCAACACAATGGGAACATCTAATATCGCATCTAAAACTTCTCGGCCCCAAAAACGATGTCGAGCCAACAGATAACCAATAGGGACAGCTATCCACAATGAAAGCAGGGCAGTGAGGCTGCAGGAAATGAGACTCAGCTTGATCGAATAACGAATGGCTGGCTTCATTAAGGCGGCCAACAAATGATCGGGGGAGGTATAAAACAGGTCCGCAGCCAGCATCAAAATCAGTAGTAGGATGTACGTCCCTCCCAACACAATCATCCCTACGTAAAAAGGAACGTCCGAGCCAATCTGGTGGGCTGGAACATGAGACGATCGGGAGGCCTGTGACGCACCCTGCTGATCGGAAGAGTCAGCGTTGGTCATGGGTTTGTGCATCATTTAAATAGCGAAAACCTGCTGCCTCAAAACCGGAGCGTGCGCGACGGACAGCGGCAATCAGTCGAGTAATGGTCTGGTGATGATCCGTATGACGGGCAGCAGCATAAGGCTGCACTGCCCGCGCGAGCGGATGGTCAATATCGATCACAGTGACATCTTCTGTCACTCTCGAAGTATTGGCACGATACACGATCGCAGCATCCAATCCACCAAGCTTCACCTGGTTCACGAGCATATCGGCAGTCGGTGTCTGTGTGCTGACGTTCACGTGTAATTCTTCCTCAATTCCCAGCTCTCGCAACAAGCGACGGGTCAACGCCCCCAGTGCGCTTTCGTCGGGATTGGCAATTCCCAACTTGATGCCTGGTGCGCTCAAATCTTGCAACCTTTGAACGCCATGCTCATTCTCGGGGTCGGTGATGATCACCATATCAGTTTCCGAAACATTGATCGGGTCGAGAAACAGGTCGCTGACTTGATCCATAAACGAAACATCACAAGCAAAATACGCGTCTGGAAACGCACCGTGCCGGTCGCCTCCACGCAAAGCTTTCATCTGCGCACAAAGCACACCACAACCGTTGTAGACAACATTAATGTCTACATCTTCGCGACGCTCAAATTTCTCTAGCATTTGTTCAATGGCCACTCGATTTACTCCACCGCTATACAAGGTCAACTGGGGGCGAGGTTCCCAGATGTCACCTTCCACCGTCGCATAACCGTATTTACGGAAGACCTCCAGGCCTTGATCCTTGGAGGTAAGATAACGTGCAAAGCGCAGTGCCATGGTCGGTTGTTTGCTTGAGCTAAGCACGCCGATCACAATCTGTGACGTTCCAGAGTCTAACTCGGGCAACCGCACTGCTTCCAGATCTGGGTATTGTGCGACAGTAGTGTCCCACACAATGCCGGCGTCCACGCTCCCCACTTTGACCGCATTGGCAATGTCGTTCACCGTCGGCGTGAAAACAACCGCATGTTTCGACAACTCCTCCCAATGCCCGCTAGCCTCCATCACCTGGCGTGTCTTTTTTCCCACCGCGGCTGCGTCAGGGTTGCCCAAAGCAACTCGAACGTCGGCGCGCACAAGATCGTTGGCGGTCTGAACCTCCTGCGGGTTTCCCTTAAGGACGGCGACCACGGGCCTAACCGATGCCACCGGTATGGTTTCCTTGACAAGGCCTTTTTCGATTGCCAACTTCATGTAACTGTCATCCGCTGAAAGGTACAAGTCGCCGACTCCAGCAACTTCCAGTTGATTTAACAGCGTGTGGGAACCGCCATATTGTAATTGAATCATCTGGCTAAGCGGCAGTTTTGCGTATTGCTCAGCAATCTCATTGACCGGCACACGTATTCCGGCAGCGCAGTACATGAAAACAGAATCACCAGCCGTTGGGGATTGTGGATTTGTGGGTTGCCAGAGCAGCAATACCACCAGCACGAAGGCAATCACGAGTGAAAGGAGCGCCAACAGCCAAAGACTATGGATTCCGCCTGTTTTACTTTTACTACGATATTTCACGCGGGGCCTCCATCTCAATGACCCGATCCGCCCGTTCAGCGGCCACCGAATCATGCGTCACCATCAGTACAGCACGGTCTTCAGCAGCAAATTCTCGCAGGTATTGCCAGACGATCACACTGTTTTCCTTGTCGAGGTTGCCGGTTGGTTCATCGGCCAACAGAAGTTTGGGACGGTTCAACAGGGCGCGAGCCAGCGCGACGCGTTGTCGTTGGCCAGTGGATAACTCGGAGGGCAAGTGTTTCGACCGGTCCATCAGGCCAAAACGTTCGACCAATTCGATGGCACGGTCATACAATTCCCGGCGTTCGGAAGCATTCTCCATAACGAGGCCCAGTGACGAGGCAAGCACATTGTCTACGACATTCAGATAGGGTATGAGGTGAAACTGTTGAAACACAAAACCGATGTGGGCCGATCGAATGCCAGCGCGATTCTCTGGCGAAAGCGTGTACAGTTCGTGCCCAGAAAGTGACACCTCCCCTGCGTCGGGTCGAAGCAAGCCACCAGAGACAAGGAGCAGCGTTGTTTTTCCACAACCACTCGGACCTCGAACGGCCACAAACTGGGAAGGCTCGATCCGAAAACTCACGTCCTGCAAGGCTTGAACCTGGTGTCCATTGCGCGAAAAGGATTTGCTGACATTTTGTAATTCAAGCAACATAGCAATCAAAGACAGAAGCTTAACTTCCGTCGTTATTCTTCATGAAGGATCTCAGCAGGGTCCTGGCCTGCTGCGTACATCGCCGGCAGCCATCCCGCCATCACAGTGAGCACGGGCGTCAGCACAAACACAAACGCCAGTATGGGCAATTGGAACAGCGAGGCAACCACGGACTTGTCTCCCGCCGCTTCCGGATAACAGATAGATTCCGCCGCGTATGCCGCGCCAAACCCCAACAGGTAACCTACCAAAGCCCCCAACAACCCAATAACAGCGGGCTTCGCCAATAACACACGAAACACCTGAGTAGAACGCATGCCCAAAGCACGGAGTACCCCTAACTCCTGGCGACGTTGCCGCACGTTGGCCAAAGAGAGAAGCCCCACCAGCGTTCCTGCAGCCACGACGGTCAGTGGTATGATCGCGCTGGCCACACGTTGCCAGCGTTCCAGCCTGACGACCCCTTCTTCGCTCACTCGCGTCCGCGCTTTGGCGCGAGCAATGGCTTTCGTTGTGAGTTCAATCACCTGCACTTGATCGCCAAGCACACCTGAAACCTCAGCTTCAATCTCGGCCAATCGGTCAACGGAACCACAGTTACACTCCAAAGCCTGGATCATGTTGATTTTTCCCGGCATGTCGAGCAATTGCTGTGCTTTTTGGAGATCGATCCAAATGGTAATGTCATCCTTGTTGCCGCGTGGGGGATAGACTTTGTTCACTTCCAATGTTTGTTCCAGCAGGGTGAGCTGCTGCCCAGGAGCCAGACCGAGCTCTTGTGCCAGGACATGACCCACGTCAACTTTGCCGGGCGGAACCGGATCGGCAAGTGGTTTCTTTGCGTCACGGTGCACAAAAGGAACGATACCTCGAACGCCCATCATAATGACCCGTCGATTTTGCTCCGGCCAATCGATTTTGCGAATCAAAGCCGGACGCAAATGCTGGATGGTAAACACATCACGGCTAGCAGCCAGTGTCTGCACGTGAGCTTCTGGCATCGTGCGTGCACCAAAGTCATCCGCGTAAAAATCAGACAGATTTTGTTCTTGTGGCAAGATGACAATATTAAAGCCCATGTTTTTGGTGATCTTGCGAATTTCATCGTCAAGAACCTTGACTTGGCGCTGATTGAATAAAGCTTGGGCACGCAACCACGTCACAGCTGATACGCCACAGCCAACTGCCAAAACAACGGACACCAGCATCAGACTGAAGTTGAGCCGGCGGTGAGCCATTTCGCGCCAAATCAAATGAGTGAGGTTCATGGGTTAGTCCGATGGGGCGATTTTCCAGCTTGCCAGCTCAACTCAATCGCTCTGGATGCTTTGTAAATTTATAGGTTGGACCAAGCAAAGACGTACAATGCCCGAACTTTAGTCTCTTTTCATATGCCAAACCACAGCACAGCGTGCCTAATCAACTCGCGGCATGGGGGCTGTCCAAGTAACAACGGATACGACCTCAATCGGCCTACCTAGATAATCAACGACGGTAACATTCTGATGAATCACTGGTAAGTCCCGGGCCGAGACACACCGAGACTCCTCCGCATTCATGAATCCTCCACCCACACATGACTCCAATCCTTGCATTCAATGAGTACTCTTCTGCCGAAACTGGATAACGACGGTACCAAATACGACAACCAGTAATCCGAGGATGACGACCACGACCGCGGGACCGAAAAGTGAATAGCTCGACTTCGTCTCGGCGTTTGACACAGAAACAGGAGCCGCGGTCACGTCGACCGGTGGCGCCAAATTCTCCGATTCTGTGGAGATCGCTGCAGATTCGATAGTCTCATCGGCTGGTTCATCGTCTACCTCCAACGCCCCCAGACCGGTCAATTCGGGCAAGGGCTCATGATCAACGTCAGGCATGGTAATTAGCTCCTCCCAATTTACGCGGAAGAGCATATCAGCGCCGGGATTTTGGCTTTTTACTTCACAGGAACAGGCACCACAGAGAAACTGGCTGGACAGATCGATATTGTCGTCGTTGATCCCTTTGCCAACCAGGGCATAATGTGACCGGGCGCGCCCAAACAGAGGGATCGCAATC